>JAEZMP010000150.1 GCA_023442215.1 Pseudomonadota bacterium | reverse complement strand
CCTCGGCCAGCTTCTCGCCCTCGTCGGCGGACGCGTCCCGCTGGTGCTGGAACTGAAGAGCGACTGGCGCCGCGACGGCGGCCGCCGGCTCGTCAACGCCGTGGCCGAACGCCTCGCGGACTATGCCGGCCCCGCGGCCCTGATGTCGTTCGATCCGGACATCGTCGAGAACCTGCGCCGCAGCATTCCGGACCGGCCGCACGGCATCGTCGCCGACCGCGCGACCGACGCCGCGGACTATCCCGGCCAGTCCACGATGACGCGGTTCGGCCTGCGCCACCTGATGCACGCGCCGAGAACCTGCCCGGATTTCGTCGCCTACGACGTCCACGCGCTGCCGATGCCGGGGCCTGCGATCCTGCGGCGGCTGTTCGGCCGCCCGCTGCTGACGTGGACCGTGCGCACCCCCGAGGAGCGTGAGCACGCCCGCATCTTCGCCGATCAGATGATCTTCGAAGGCTTCGTGCCCGATCCGGCCTGAGCGCCGCGGCCGGCTTTTCCGCCCGGGCTGCCGCCCCATTCTGCCGGTGTGCCGCGTAGCGCCGCCCCGCCCTGTCCGGCTCTGCCCGTTCCGGGCGAACTGCGCGAGACTTCAACCGCAGGCGTCCGAGTCTCGCCGGCTTCCGCGCCCCGGCGGACGAGGCCGCGCGCTCAGGGCCGTCCGGCGGCCGGACGCACCGCCCGATCGCGATTTCGTGATCGCATGTGGTGGCGCTCCATTCGGGCGACCGTATGCGACACATATAGTCGATATTTCATATCGTTCCGTCGGATGCAGCGACTGACACACGTCGGCTTTCATCCCATCAGATGGATTTCGCCGCAGTTCGGACGAGATTGCCACACAGCCGTCTCGCTTACGCCCGATGCCGATCGCCAGATGATCTCGGCCTTCGGGAGGAACCGCCCTTCGCCCCCGCTCTGGAGTGCTTCCCGGTCGGATGGAATCGTCCGATCGAAAAGAAACGCTTCAGATTCAAAAGCTTGAGCATATCGTTGTCGTTCAGGTCGGCTCGATCTGAGCGGAATGAGGCTCAAGGCGGGAGGCGCGGCGCGGACGACCGATGAAGCCCGGCGCCACCGCGATCGCAAGGAAGCGACACGGCCCCACGCCGTCTCGATCATCATCGGAGACGCGCCATGATCTCGACCACATCCCTCACCCGTTCCGTCACCAGCACAGCCATCGCGCTTCTGGCCGTCGCCATGCTCTCGCTGCCCGCCTCCGCGGCCGGCGCGGGCGCGGCGGCGTCCCCGGACCAGGCCACCATGGGGACCCCGGTCCACAAGAAGAAGATCGTCCACACCAGCCACAAGGTGCCGGTGCACAAGGCGACGCCGATGCACGCCGCGAACATGACGGCGCCCGCGCCCGTAGCGACACCTGTCTCGTCAAGCACCGACGCGAAGGCGGCGCTTCCGGACGACCTCATCAATGTCGGCACGCCCGACCACCCGGTCTACGAGCACGACGCCAACAACGGCGCCTACGCCAACTACACGCAGAAGCTTCCGAGCTATCTGCAGTAGCCGGTGCCGGTCGCCCGGTTCGACACGCGAGATGGCCCGCCGCCGACGTGGCGGGCCGTCATGCCCCACACGCACGGACCGGGCACCCGCTCGGCCGCCTGGCCGGCGCGCCATCGGCCCCGCCCGCGGCGTTAAGGCAGCAGCGGTCACGTCGCGGCATTCGGTCAGGTCGCGTTGTTGTTCAGGTCGCGTTGTTCTTGCGGTAGAGCCGGTACATCATGACCGCGAGCATCCGGATCTGCTCGGCCATCACGTCTTCCCGCGACTTGGGTTTCGCGGCTGAAGACGGCGGCTCGTGCACGTCGAACAGCGGGGCCGGCAGCTCGGGAAAGAACCTCTGCCGAATCCACTCGTTCGAATCCCGGTAGCGCGACAGCAGCGCCCGCCGCTGCGCCGGGGTGAGTTCGGGCTCGCGGGCGGCCTTGTGGAACCGGCTGCCGACGAGGTCCTCCACCATGTCGAAGAAGCGCGAGTCGTGCTCATCCTCGAACACGAGCTTCTCGCCGGTGACCATGTCGAACAGCGCGGGCGCGTAGCTGGGATTGGCCTTGCCGCGTGGAAATTTGAGGTCCTGGGGAAGGGGACCGATCAGGGAGAAGAAGTCCGCCACCACGTCGCGATCGACCAGATGCTCGCGGTCGAACAGGCGCAGGGTGATGCGGCTCTCGTCGAGTGCCGGCAGCCAGTTCTCCACCATGCGCCGCCAGTTGCCATAATCGCCGGCGCTCTCGAGCAGCCAGGCCCAGAAGTCCGTGTTCTGCTTGCCGAACCATTGCTGCCAAGCGGAGAGCATGAACTCGTCCTGCCGGCGGATGTACATGATCACGCGGGTGTCGTAGCGCCCCACGACGTCGTCGAACAGGCGCGGCTCGTCGCCGATGCTGCCGAGATTCTCCGCGCTGATGAGCACGGTGTGGCAGTCGGCATTCCGGTCGAACAGATCGGCGATCCGGGCGGTCACGACCTCGCGGCCCTCACCCGGCTTGTGTCGCAGGGTGTCGAACAATGGCACCTGATGCCCGGTGACGGCGGCCCTCGTTCCGAGATTGGCGTCCGGCACCAGGATGCCGGCCGCCTTGAGCGCGCGCGCGTTCTCCGCCAGCGCCATCTGGATCGACGAGCTGCCGGTCTTGCTGCCCCCGGCGTGGATGACGAGTTTCTTCGTCCGGTCGTCCTGCCGCCCGCCGCGCACCGCGATATCAGAATCGCTGCGCAGGAGCGCCCCTATGGCTCTCGCTGGAGAAATCATGTCCTTCCCGCAAGCCCTGAATTTCGCCGCGGATCGCGGCGGCCCTTCGACCATGCGGACCGGAAAGCCCGACCCGATGGATCTAAAAGCCGCGAACGCGAATACGGTTCAATTCCACCCCGAAAATGCAGCGAACAGGCCGAACGGGCCCGGAATTGACGCCCCGGACCAGCCGACCGAACAGAAGTCTCACGAAGCGCGGCCGTTGCCCCAGCTACGCATTATTAAAGTTACAACGTGAAGGCGATGAAAGTAAATGCGCGCGCTACCCAATATGGGAGACCTGCACGCCCTCTTTGCGTCATCCAGATATGCTGCAATTTTCGGTTCTTAATATTTTTGCGGAACTATGAATTAAATTCAGTTCGAATTCATCGACGTAATTTGATCGATGATCGGCATCGAACGCAAATTGAGAATAAACAGATCGATTCCGTTACTCGGCTCGCGCCGCGCGATTGACTTGGGGTGAGCGGATCGATCTGTTCAGGACTGCGACGCCGAGCGCGATCGCGACCCCGATCATCAACACCCACCACACAGGCCGGATGCCCGCGGCGAGGCTGAGATCGGCCGCGATCACCCGGGCCGGTGCGACGCTCGTCGCAAGGCCGTACCACGCGACCTCCACCGCGCCCGTCAGCAGCGCCACGGCGACGGCGAGAATCAGCAGCACGGGCACCGTGGAACGGCGCGCGATCAGGCGGAAACCCATCAGCCAGAGAAACAATCCGGTCATCAGCACCGGTTCGCTGACGTCGAGGCGCGTCTGGAGATAAAAGTGGAACAGCGCGAGCACCGTCAGCGGATAGACGAGACGGTGTAGCGCCTGCCAGCGCCGGGCGCCCATCTTGCGGATCACGGCGTCGACCGAGGTCGCCGCCAGCACCGCGAGCCCCACGAGCGTGACGAAGCCGACCGTCAGGTAGAACCTGAGCGCGATTTCGCTCGCGACCCGGGCCAGATCGAATTTCTGGTCGACGACATAGAGCGCGAAATGGCTCGCGGCGTAGAGGAAGGCCGCGACGCCGATCATGCGGCGGACAAGGATCAGTCGCGGACGGCGCAGCAGCCGCATCGCCGGCGTCACGGCGAGCGACAGCAACAGAAGCCGAACCGACCAGTCGCCGAAGCTGTGCAGGGCGATGGTCACCGGCCGGGCGTCGCCGAAGGCCGCATTGCCCGCCGGCGCCGCCGGCGCGACCGCATTCGCGAGCGTCGCGAGGATGAGCGCGGCCGGGATGAACAGCGCCACGAACACGCAGGTCTTGAGCCAGGAGAACCGCCCTGCCCGGTCGTTCCACGGCACATGGCGTGCGATGGCCCATCGCTCCGTGCCCGCGGGCTTGCCGCCGCCACTTGCGGCGCCGCTGCCGGCGGGCCGGGCCTTCGCGACCGCCGCACCGGCTTTCGCCTTCGCCTGACCGCCACCGGCCGGTCTCTTCGAAACCATCAGCGCCTCGCGCGGCTCGCATCCATCGGTTGCTTCAGCCTGTTTGCCGCGAAGCGGCGCGGCAATCAATAAGGACCGCGCGAGACGATCGCGTCGACGGCCTTGTCGAGGACCGAGAGACGGTCGCGATAGGCGTCGGCGATGCACGCGGTGTCCGCCCCGCACGCCGCCCGGCTGGCCAGGAAGGCGCGCTGGCCGTCCTGCAGGTTGCCGCGCTGTCCCATCGCGACGAGCCGGACGAGGATGCCGTAGGTCGTCGCCATCCTGACGTCGAGGTCGGAAAGCCCCTGCGACCGACAGATCGCGATCTCATCGGCCGCCTTCGCCGCGTCGCAATCGAAGCTCGCCGCCTCGGCCTTGCCGGTCGAAGCCGTGCCGGCGGCAACAGCCATCATCAGCCCGACCACACCCCACCGGAGCCACTTGCCGGAAGCGGATATCCCCGCCCTCGGCTTTGCGTCCGAGCCATGACCGCGATCTGAGTCGGCCCTCGGCCTTCCGCAATCGATGGAGGCCCCGGTCGTCGCGTGCTGCGTCCCAGACATCGATTTGCATCCGTTCGAAACGAAGGCCAGCCTCCGAACGCGACCCGAACAGTGCCGCGAAGTCGTCGTCCGGCGCGTCGATGGCCGGGCCGCGGTGACGACGAGCGCGTTTGACCCGTCGTCACGCATCGGACCGTGCCGCGGCGATGCCGATGCGCGCATGCGCGCGCAAATCGACGCTCGAGGCGACCATTGCGCGCGCACGAATGGCGCACGAACCGCGCAGAGACCGCGCAATCGCGCGCGGTTCCACGGCGTTACGAGGTTACTGCGCGGTTGCAGCTCCCACTGCCGCGCCGCCGACGCCGCCGATTGCCGCGCCGGTCAGCGCGCCGCCCGCATTGCCGGAGATCGCCGCACCGGTCACGGCGCCGAGACCGGCGCCGACGGCGCCGCCGACCACCGCGCGGTTGGTCTGGGTCTGGGTGCAGGCCGCGAGCGCCATCGCCAGAACGGCCGGGACGAGAAGCTTACGCATTGTTCTATCTCCGCTTTTGGCGACTCTGTCCCACAGGTCGCTCCCTGAATTCGCGGGAATGGAGCACGACCTCGCCGTGGAAGTCCAGCCAGCCGCCCGCATTTCCGGCATTCGCCTTGGCGGAGAACGTGGAGGGCGGGACGGCAGTTTCATGCGGGCCGTACAAATTTTCGCGTTCGACCCGTGTTTGTGCCGGGCCGCCTCGAAAATGCCGCGACGGAGGACTCGAATCCCGCCCGTTCGCGCTGCGATCCGGCATGGCCTCCCGCCCGCCGATGCACCGTCCGCGGCCGTCTGTCCCTGCGCCAGGGTCGTTCTCCACCGCGTCACCGCCCGTCCGGACGGCACGGCACTCATCGTCTTTCATCATGAAAACGCTGATGAATTCCAGCTCCCCGCAGGACGGCGCCGCAGACGGCCGCACGACGGCGGGCGCCGCCGCGGCGCCGTTATTCCCGCCCACGCTCCGACGCGCCCGGCGCGAGGACGTGCCGGCCCTCGCCGCGTTCGAGGAACGGGTGTTCGCGACCGACCGCATCAGTGCCCGCTCGTTCCGCGACTTCGTCGAGAAGCCCTCCGCCTCGCTGTTCGTCGTCGAGGCCGAGGGTGCGCTCGCCGGCTATGCGCTCGTGCTGTTCCGCGCCGGCACCTCGGTCGCCCGGCTCTATTCCATCGCGGTCGCGCCCGCCTTCTCCCGCCGCGGGATCGCGCGGATGATGCTGGCGCGCGTCGAGGAGGAGGCGCGCGAGCACGGCGCCCTGTTCCTTCGCCTCGAGGTCCGCGCCGACAATGAAGGCGCCATCACGCTCTATCGTGCCGCCGGCTACCGGGAATTCGGCCGTTTTCTCGACTATTACGAGGATCACCAGGCAGCGCTGCGGCTGGAAAAGGCCCTGATCGGCCGCCACCCGCCGGTCGCGCGCAGCGTGCCCTATTTCCCGCAGACGACCGAATTCACCTGCGGCCCGGCGGCGATGGCGATGGCGATGGCGGCGCTCGATCCCGCCGTCGCCCCGACGCGCGCGCTGGAACTGACGCTGTGGCGCGAGGCGACGACGATCTTCATGACCTCGGGACACGGCGGTTGCGAGCCTGTCGGCATGGCGGTCGCCTTGAGGAAGCGCGGGTTCGACACCTCGGTGTGGCTGAGCCAGCGCCCGCCGCTGTTTCTCGACGGCGTTCGCACGCCGTCCAAGCGTGCCGTCATGATGGTGGTGCAGGACACCTTCCGGGAGGAGGCACAGGCGCTTGGGCTCGCGATCCACGAACGGCCGCTCGGCCGCGACGATCTCGTCGCCGCGCTCGACCGGGGCCTGTGCGCGATCGTGCTGATCTCCGCCTGGCGCATGTACCACGAGCGCTATCCGCACTGGCTGCTGGTCTACGGCCACGACGAGCGCTCCGTGTTCGCCCACGATCCCTGGATCGAACCGGATGAGCACGAAACCGTTGTTGCGAAAGCCCACATCGCGATCCCGTGGCCGGAGTTCGAGGCAATGAGCGCCTACGGACGGACCCGCCTCAGGGCCGCGGTGCTCGTCGGCCGGGAACGAGCCGCCTGAACCCTTTCCCCATGAGGCCTGTCCGCATGACGCCCTTCCACGCTGCCGAGGCCCGCCCGACGCGGCCCGCCGCCCCCATTCCCCCGTTGCAGCCGCCGCGGATGCCGGAGTGCGCGGCATGAGCTGGCTCGTTCTGGTCGACAAGCCGGGCGACCTCTCGAACGCCGACACGCCTCACAAGGTGATGACGGTGCGGGATTACCTGCTGCGGCCGAAACTCTTCGGCGACATGAAGCCGTCGGTCATCAACCTCTCCCGGTCCTACGGCTACCAGGGCAGCGGCTATTATTGCTCGCTGCTCGCCGAGGCGCGCGGCCACCGCGTGATGCCCTCGGTCGAGACGATCATCGAGCTGTCGCGCAAGCAGCTCTACCGCATCGCCCTGCCCGACCTCGAGGACAGCCTCAACAAGGTCGTCCGCGGCCTCAAGACCATGCCGGAGAAGGACTTCCGCCTGACCGTCTGTTTCGGACGCCCGGACGACGCCCGCTTCGAGGCCTTCGGTCGCCTGCTGTTCGACTGGTATCGCGCCCCCATCATCGAGGTGCGGGCCTCCGGCGAGGCATGGTGGTCCATCAACCGCATCCGGACCCTGCCGATCACCGATCTGGAGGACGAACAGCGTGCGCTGCTGATCGATGCGCTCGACCGCTACACCCGCCGGGCGTGGCGGCCGCAGCGCGAACGCACCCATCCGTTCCGCTATTCGCTCGCGGTGCTCTACGACCCGAAGGCCGACCTGCCGCCCTCGAGCCCGGCGTCCTTGAAGCACATGGCCAAGGTGGCAGCCCGCCACGGGGTCGAGATCGAACCGATCGAGAAAGGCGATCTCGACCGCCTCACCGAGTTCGACGCGCTGTTCATCCGCGAGACCACCTCGATCGACAACCACACCTACCGCTTCGCCCGCCGTGCGACCCAGGAGGGCATGCCGGTGATCGACGACCCGGTGTCGATGATCCGGTGTACCAACAAGGTTTATCTCGCCGAGCTGCTGGCGGCCCACGACGTGCCGACGCCGAAGACCGTGATCGTCGACAGCCTGAAGCAGGCCGAGGCGCTGCCGGAGGAACTCGGCTGGCCGGTGGTGCTGAAGATTCCCGACGGCTCGTTCTCGCGCGGCGTGTTCAAGCTCGACGACGCCGCCGCGCTCACCGAGAAGCTGGAAGACCTTCTCGGCGAATCCGATCTCGTGCTCGCGCAGGAATTCCTGCCCACCAGTTTCGACTGGCGCATCGGCGTGCTCGGCGGCGAACCCCTGTTCGCCTGCCAGTACATGATGGCGAAGGCGCACTGGCAGATCATCCGCCACGAGGACGGCAAGGAGGCGGAGGAAGGCCGCTTCCGCTCGTTTGCCATCGAGGATGCGCCGGCCGCCGTGATCGAGACCGCCATCAAGGCGGCCCGGCTCATCGGCAACGGGTTCTACGGCGTGGATCTCAAGGAGACCGAGCGCGGCGTGGTCGTGATCGAGATCAACGACAATCCCAACCTCGACCACGGCATCGAGGACGCCGCCGGCAAGGATGCCGTGTGGGACGCGCTGGTGAAGTGGTACATCACGCGGCTCGACGCCCGCCGCACCTGATCGTCCACCCCGGTCAAGCAAAAGGCCGCGGCGTGGACGCCGCGGCCTGAGAAACGGGAATGGGCCAACCGCCCCCTTTGCGTCAGGCGGCGGCGGGAGCCGTCTTCTGGCGCCGCACGCTCAGCCGGTTGAGAGCCGACACATAGGCGCGCGCGGACGCCACCATGGTGTCGACATCCGCACCGCGGCCGGTGGCGATCTTGCCGTCTTCCTCGAGCCGCACCGAGACCTCGGCCTGGGCGTCGGTGCCCTCCGTCACGGCGTGCACCTGATAGAGCGACAGCTTGGCCTCGTGGGGCACGATGGACCGCACGGCATTGAAGATCGCGTCGATCGGGCCAGACCCGGTCGCCTCGCGGGTGATGTGCTGGCCGTCGACCGACATGGTGATGATGGCCTTCTGCGGCCCGC
>JAEZMP010000119.1 GCA_023442215.1 Pseudomonadota bacterium | reverse complement strand
TCGCGCCGCCAGACTTCGCGAGCACCTTCGTGATCGCGGCCGTCAGCGACGTCTTGCCATGGTCAACGTGACCAATCGTCCCGATGTTGCAGTGCGGCTTGGTCCGCGCAAATTTCTCTTTCGCCATCGGCGTGCTCCGTCAAATGCGAGTTGTCAGGTCTGCGAGCGTTGTTTCGATCCGGAGGCTCAGGCGTACTTCGCCTGAACTTCCTGGGCGACGGCCTGCGGCACCTGATCGTAATGATCGAACAGCATCGTGTAGCTGGCGCGGCCCTGGCTCATGGACCGCAGGGTATTCACGTAGCCGAACATGTTGGCGAGCGGCACCATCGCGTTCACGATCTGCGCGTTGCCGCGCGTATCCGTGCCCGAAATCTGGCCACGCCGGGAGTTCACGTCGCCGATCACCGAGCCGAGATAGTCCTCGGGGGTGGTGATTTCGACGCGCATGATCGGCTCGAGAAGAACCGGACCGGCCTTCTGCAGCGCTTCGCGGAACGCGGCCCGCGAGGCGATTTCGAAGGCGAGAGCCGAGGAGTCGACTTCGTGGTAGGCACCGTCGATCAGTTCGACCTTGACGTCGACGATCGGGAAGCCCGCGACCACGCCGGAGCCGAGCACGGACTCGAGGCCCTTCTCGACGCCGGGGATATATTCCTTCGGCACGGAACCGCCGACGATCTTCGAGTCGAACTGGAAGCCCTTGCCGACCTCGTTCGGCTCGACCACGAACTTCACCCGCGCGAACTGGCCGGTACCACCGGTCTGCTTCTTGTGGGTGTAGTCCACCTCGACCCGGCGGGTGATCGTCTCGCGGTAGGCCACCTGGGGCGCACCGACATTGACGTCCACCTTGTAGGTGCGGCGCAGGATGTCGACCTTGATGTCGAGGTGCAGTTCGCCCATCCCCTTGAGGATGGTCTGGCCGCTTTCCTGGTCGGTCGTGACGCGGAAGGACGGATCCTCGGCCGCCAGCTTGAAGAGGGCGATCGCCATCTTCTCCTGGTCACCCTTGGTCTTCGGCTCGACCGCGATCTCGATGACGGGGTCCGGGAACTCCATCTTCTCGAGGATCACCGGGGAAGCCGGGTCGCACAGGGTGTCGCCGGTGCGGGTTTCCTTCAGGCCGGCCAGCGCGATGATGTCGCCGGCGTTGGCCTCCTTTATGTCTTCGCGGCTGTTCGCATGCATCAGCAGCATGCGGCCGACGCGCTCACGCTTCTCGCGCGGCGAGTTCAGGAGCGACATGCCGCTCTCGATCTTGCCGGAATAGATGCGGCAGAAGGTCAGCGAGCCGACGAACGGGTCGTCCATGATCTTGAAGGCGAGCATGGCGAGCGGCTCGTCGTCGGTCGAATGACGAACGGTGTCGGCGCCGGTCTTGCCGTCGATGCCCTTGATCGGCGGAACGTCGACCGGGCTCGGCAGGTAGTCCACCACCGCGTCGAGCAGCGTCTGGACGCCCTTGTTCTTGAACGCCGAGCCGCACAGCACCGGATAGAACGCGCCATGGAGCACGGCCTTGCGGATCAGGCGCTTCAGGGTCGCCTCGTCCGGGGTCTCGCCCTCGAAGAACGCGGCCAGGACTTCGTCGTCGAGCTCGACCGCGGCCTCGATGAGGGCGGCACGATACTCTTCGGCCTTGTCCTTCAGGTCGGCCGGGATCTCGATCTCCTTGAAGGTCGCGCCCTTGTCTTCGTCGCTCCACACGACGCCGATCATGCGCACCAGATCGATCAGGCCCTTGAAGTCCGACTCAGCGCCGATCGGCAGCTGGATCGCGACCGGCTTCGCGCCGAGGCGCTCGACGATGTCGTCGAGGCAGCGGTAGAAGTCCGCGCCGGTCTTGTCCATCTTGTTGCAGAACACGATCCGGGGCACGTGGTACTTGTCGCCCTGGCGCCACACGGTCTCGGTCTGCGGCTCCACGCCCTGGTTGGAGTCGAGCACGCACACCGCACCGTCGAGCACGCGCAGCGAACGCTCGACTTCGATGGTGAAGTCGACGTGGCCGGGGGTGTCGATGATGTTCAGGCGCTTGCCGTTCCAGGTGGTCGTGGTCGCGGCGGACGTGATGGTGATGCCGCGCTCCTGCTCCTGCTCCATCCAGTCCATCGTCGCGGCGCCGTCATGGACTTCGCCGATCTTGTGGGACTTGCCGGAGTAGTAAAGCACGCGCTCGGTCGTGGTGGTTTTGCCGGCATCGATGTGGGCCATGATGCCGAAGTTGCGGTAGTCCTCGATCTTGTGCGTGCGCGCCATGACGGGGTGCCTTTCAGACTCGAACGAAGCTCGGGATTACCAGCGATAGTGCGAGAACGCGCGATTGGCTTCCGCCATCCGGTGCGTGTCTTCGCGCTTCTTCACGGCAGTGCCGCGGTTGTTCGAGGCATCCAGCAGCTCGCCGGACAGACGCTCGATCATGGTCTTCTCGTTGCGGGCACGGGCCGCCGAGATCAGCCAGCGGATCGCCAGAGCCTGCCGACGCTCGGTGCGAACCTCGACCGGCACCTGGTAGGTGGCACCGCCGACGCGACGCGACCGCACTTCGATCTGCGGCATGACGCGGTCGAGCGCGGTGTGGAACACCTCGATCGGCTCCTGCCGGGTCTTGGCGCGGATGATGTCGAACGCACCGTAAACGATGGATTCCGCGGCGGACTTCTTGCCGTCGCGCATCACGCTGTTCATGAACTTCGACACGACAAGATCACCGAACTTCGGGTCCGGCAGGATCTCCCGCTTCTCTGCGCTGTGACGACGAGACATCGATCTCGATCCTTCGCCTTGAACTTCTTTCCCGCGGCGTCGGGAGGCGGCCACTCGGGCCAGGCTCTCCACGTCGCCGCTCTCGGACGACCCGGCGCGAACGCCGGATGTGAAACTTGCTTTAGCGGCTTACTTGGGCCGCTTGGCGCCGTACTTCGAACGGCGCTGCTTGCGGTCCTTCACGCCCTGCGTATCGAGCACGCCACGCAGCACGTGGTAGCGCACGCCCGGAAGGTCCTTCACGCGGCCGCCGCGGATCATGACGACCGAGTGCTCCTGAAGGTTATGGCCTTCACCAGGGATGTAGCCGATCACTTCGAAGCCGTTGGTGAGGCGCACCTTGGCGACCTTACGAAGCGCCGAGTTCGGCTTCTTCGGGGTCGTCGTGTAGACGCGCGTGCACACACCACGCTTCTGCGGGTTCTGCTCCAGCGCGGGAACCTTGTTCCGCTTCGCAGGAGCCTGCCGCGGGTTGCGGATCAGCTGGTTGATCGTCGGCATGCTTCCGTTCCGTACTCTTCAGCTCAAGCGTTCCGTCTGCCGCCCGGAAACGACGTTCCGATTCAGCCACGCGAATGGAGGCCGCAGTCCTGCGGACATCTCCGCCGGACAGGGCCCACGATCCAGAGGATCACGGTTTCCCGCGATCATGGCTTGATCGTCATGTCACCCAGTGGTCACGACAGCGTTTAAGCCGACTGGATCCGCCGCTTTCGCGTCGCTTGGTGGTTCAGAGAACCGGGCGACTGCGCGTCATGGATACGATCGAGGCTTACCGCCTGCCGTCAAAGTGCGCGGAACCTAGACTTTCGCTTCCGCGCCGTCAATAGCCTCAGGCGTTCCGCGGAAAAAATTCCCGGCCCGCCGCAACACTTTCGTAACCAAGCGTCGACACGCAAGATTGTACCAGCCGAGCACGCCCGCACGCAATCTTCCCAGCCGCGCGGACCGCTGAAATGCCGAGGCGGCGTCGCCATCCCGGAATCGGCAGCCCCTGCCCCTTACCATGCGACGAGCCGTTAACGGCCGATTCCCGAATCCTGCCGGCCACCGCGCACATTCGAATTGGACTGATTCCTATTATTGCGAACGATTCGCATTTCTGTTGCCACCTGGCGGGAATCGGGCGATGGTTCCAGCCGCCTGGAACATTGGGCGCCCTCAGGCGTTAAAGGCCGGACGCGCCGCGGGTAGGCCAGCGCGCCGATGCCCCGAGACTGTGTCCGACCCAAGACCAAGACTGAGCAACGCGGAGGATTGCCATGACGCCGCCAATTCCGGCCCGTGCCGACCGCCCGGGTGCGCTGTCCACCGGAGCGCTCTCCACGGGTGCGCTTTCCTGGAGCCGCGCCGTCGCGAGCGGCGTGATGTTCGCGCGCCAGGCCTCCGCGCTGCAGGCTCTGCGCGAGGAGGCCAATGCCACCAAGTGGCGGATCGTCGAGGTCGCGCAGGCTGCGCTGTTCGGCGGGCTGGCGACCTTCCTCTGCTATCAGGCCGCCGGCGCCGTCGGCCTCTGACCCGCCGCCCGGGGGCGCGGGCTCACCGCCCGCTCCACGCCCGGCTTCCCTCTCCCAAGGCGCCCGCGGCGCCCCCTGCGT
>JAEZMP010000115.1 GCA_023442215.1 Pseudomonadota bacterium | reverse complement strand
CTCTCCCTCGCGGCCTGCGATGCCGGCGCGGGCCGCCGCGATAAGATCGGCGAGGCCGTGGCGGAGGCTGTCGGCATCCGGATCGCGCCCGGCTGTCGCGCGCTGCGGCGCCCCGGCGGGAAGGGCTGCCTCCGCCGCCACGGGCGAAGGCGGGGCCACCGGCGCCTGCACGGCGGATTTCGGCGCCCGCACCGGGGGCTCTACAGGCTGCGACGCGATTGTGGAGACCGGAGCAGCCGGTGCGAGACTGCTCTCTCCGGCAGCCGGCGGACGGGGGTGAAATGCGGCGGGCGGCGACAGCACCGCCGCGTCGCTTGCGAAAGCCGGCGCGGAAGTGGCGGCGGTGGTCTCCGGTTCGGACGACACCACCCGGTTGACGGCAGCCCGCGCGCGCAGGATGGCGTCGAGCGACCGTCCGGATCGCGGCGAGGCCGCGACGTCGCCTTGCGGCAGCCGATAGGCCTCGTGCTCCGCCGGATGGGCGGGGGCCGGGGGCTCGGTCCACCGGCCTGCGGTGTCTGCCGCCGTTTGCCGGTGTCCGGGCTCCGACGCGACCGCGAAGGCTGGAGAGGTCGCGACCGTCCGCATCGCAGGTCCAAGTGCGGACCCGGTTGCGGACCCCGTGTCGACCGTCGGGTGGAGCGGCGAGGCCGGCGCCGACAGCCGGGCTTCGACCAGCGCGATCAGCGCCTCGAACTGCTCCGCGAGCACCGTCGAGACCTGAACGGAAATGTCGAGGGCGATCTGCGCGGACATCTGATCGCCGAGCGCAGCGGCGAGCCGCTCCCGGTTCCGCTCGAACGCCCGGTCGATCTCCGCCTCGATCGGTCGCGCGTGCAGCGCGGCGACGGTGGAGGTGACCACGTCCATACGCTGGGACAGCCCGTCCACCTTGCCCGCCAGCGCCTGAACCGCGGCATCATCCTGCGGTTGCAGCGCGACGTCCGCCAATGCGTTGAGCGCCGTGGCGACGTCGGCGATCCGGCCGTCGAGGCGGGCGAGATCCGCCTGCGCCGGCAGCGCGTCGAGCCTGCGATTGAGAACCCGCTGCTCGCGGTGCAGCCGCTCGAACTGCGCGCCGAAATCCGCGTCCGCCAGCGCGTCGGCGAGGGTCGCCAACTCGTCGACCAGCCGCTCCTGCGCGGCGGCGAACGCGATGCGGGACGTTTCCGCCGTCTCCCGCTCGGCGTCGTGGCGCGCGGCGAGCGCTTCGATCCGCGCCGTCAGCGGCTCCAGGCCGCCGGTGTCGACCTTGGCCGCGATCGCCCCCATCGTGCGCTGTATCTCGCCGATGTCGCCCACGACGACGCCGAGATCGGACCGGACGGTGCGCAGCTCGTCTTCCGCATGGCGCCACGCGCGGTCGATCTTGGCCGACAACGCCACGAACCGCCGTTCGATGGCCGCAAGCTCAACCTCGGGGACGACGGCCGCAGGCGCGGGCTCGGTCCGCGCAAGCGGTTCATCCGCAATGGGTTCCGGCGAAACGGCCGTGGTGTTCGCCGCGACGGGCGGACCTTCGGCGAGCGCGCGCACGCGCCGTCCGATCTCGTCGAGCGCCTCCAGCATGGCGCCCAGGTTGCCGTCTCCGCTGGCATCGACGGAACCGCCTGTGTCGGCCGCTCCGGCATCCTGCACGCGCTCCGTGATCTCGGCGGCGTCATGCTCGCTATCTGCGATGCCGCCTGTACCCTCGTCTCCGGCCTTGGCGTCGTCGTCGCTTATACAGGTCGCGGCGTATGCGTCTTCGCCCTCGTCTGCTCCCCCTTCAAGGAAGGGGGAGGTCGCGGCTGCGGTCGCATCGTCGAGGGAAGGGCCGGCGTCCTCCGGGGCCTCGTCCGTGCCCGCGGGATCCGCCCCCGCGAGTCGGGTATCCGCGAGATCCATCTCACCGAGGGCGGCCGCGACCGCGGCAAACGCTGACTCGTCGATGTCACCCACCGTCGCGGGCTCGAGCCTGCCGCCCCCCGGATCGGCCGTGGCAGCCTCGGGCAATGTGGCGGAAGGCAACGCTTCGGCAATTTCAAGTTGTATCGACTCGGCGCGCTCCCGGGCCGCCTCGACGACGGCCGCATCCGCCTCGCCGAGTTCGATCTCGTCCGGCTCCGGTGTCGGCCGGACGCCGATCGGCGCGTCCTGCCGGCCGGCCGGCTCGGACGGCGAGGGTCCGTCGATGTCGTCCCAGCCCAACGGCAGGCGAAAATGCGCCGGCCTCCCGGCAGCCCTGTCCTGCCGCGGCCGGGCCAGCGGGGAAGAGAACGGCAGCGCGGGCATGCGCTTGGCCTGCTCGCGGGCAAGCGCCGCCCGCAGCAGCGCAACGGTCTCGTCGTCCGGCATGGAGGAGGGGACGGCGGATGCGTATCCGGCGGCGCGCCGGTCCGTGGAGGGCGGTACCGGGCCGATCGCCGGTGCGGAACCTGCCGGCTTCGCAGCCGGCGCCCGGGCCAGCGGGGCGCCGGTTCTGGCCGCGCTGCCCGGCGCGGGCACATCGTCGGGCCATTGCGGCCACGCCCCTTCGATGGCGCTGTCGATGGCATCGCGGGCCGCCGCGCGCACGCGCTGGCCGGCCGCGCTGGCGGCGGACGGCAACCCGGTGCCGGGTGCGGTGCTGTGCGGAGGGATGCGATGCGGCGGCGCCATGGGATCTTCGGGGTCGAGAACACGACGGGAACGGTGCGGTTCGGGGAAGGCTTCAGCGACGCGCCGCTCGCCTGCGGGGCGTTCCTGGACGCGACGCCCGGGGACATCTCGGCCCGGCTCGTCCGTCGGCTCGCCGCCTTTCGGCTGGATGCTCGCCCCTTCGCTCCGCATTGCCACCTTTCCTGATGGCGCCGCTCTGGCGGAGCGCCGCGGGTCCGACGGCCATTTCGCGTCGGAGCGCCTTGGAGCCGGCTTCCGCCGCGATGCTGCCCATGATCAATGAATCGGCAAACTTGGTTAACAGAGCGTTACGAATGTCCAGCGTAGTGCCAAACGCCTTGATTCGAAAAGACTCCGGCCGGATTTCCACCGGAAAGGCAGCGCCCGCACCCGGCCCGAAGGGAAGGCGCCGCCGGGAGGCGGTGGAAATGACGCTTACGTTAAGGCAAGATGCCGCCGCCGATCTTCCGCAGACCGGCCGGCGCCTTCCGGCGCTCCGCGCGCGATGGAGGCGGTGATGGACGAACTCGATTTCATGGGTGACAGCGCCGGGCGCGACGAGGCCGACAGCCGCATTGCGCCGAACGCGACCTTCACCATCGGCCAGCTCGCTCGCGAGTTCGGCATCACGCTGCGCACCCTGCGGTTCTACGAGGATCGCGGCCTTCTCAATCCGCGGCGTGACGGCGCGACCCGAATCTACGGGCGGCGCGACCGCGCCCGGCTGAAACTGGTCCTGATGGGAAAGCGCGTCGGCCTCTCCCTCGCCGAGATCAGCGAGATGGTCGATCTCTACGATCTTCGCGACGGCCAGCTCGGCCAGATGCGCGCGGCCGTCGAGCGGTTCAACGCCCAGATCGAGATGCTGGAACGCCAGAAGCGGGATATCGAGCAGGCGATCGACGACCTCAGGCGAACGGTGTCGCTGGTCTCCGGTATGCTTCGCGAGCGCGAGACCCGGGACGACGACAAGCCGGCGGAATAAGGGACATGCGGCGTTCGCCAAAGATCGCTATTCCTGCCTTGCCGACGCCTCAAGTGCGGTTTCTGATCGCGCGCCACATCTGGCGGCATATGACATGTCGTGCCGCCCCTATTGGCGCGGCACATGTTTGGCGCGGCATATGCGGGCGAATCCGCGGGGCGCGCGCCCGGGCTTGTGTGGCGCGGGGCCTGCGCTGACGCCGATTGACGAAGAGGGACCACATGACGATGCCGTTGCGACATGCGATGCGACCGGATGCAGGCTCATTCGTCGCGTGCCCGTCGGCGACCGTCCGAAGGGGGGCGGGCCGCAGGTTCGCGGCGCCGCTGCTTGCGACGATGACCGTGGTGGCGCTGGCGGGCGCGGACGGCCTGACGGCCTCCGTCCAGGCGCAGGAGGGCGGCGGCAACGCCCAGATCGAGGTGAACGGCCCTGTGGAGCTGACGCTGGTGCAGCAGGCCGCGGGCATGAAGTTCGACGGCAAGACGCTGACGCTGGAGGGCGTGTCGCCTTCGACCACCTTCTTCTCGGCGCGCCCGGAGCCGACCGTCGGGCAGTTGACCACCGCCCAGTTCGTCAAGCTGTGGAATGCCTCCCAGGAAGGCTTCAAGAAGGATCCGCCGAACGCGGCGCTGTCCTTCATCGGCGACAAGAACGGCAAGCCCGTCACGATCGAACTCGTCAACGTTTCCGGCTCGGGCGACACGCTGTCCTATTCGATCAACGTGCTCGACGGCACGCTGCCGGAATCGGGCGGTGCGGTCAGCATGAGCGTCGATCCGGTGTTCTGGCAGTTGCCGCAGGGCTGGACCGCCCCGTTCCTGCTGTGCCGGTATACGCCCTATTGGGCGAACCGGGTGTGCCGCGGCAGCTGGTGACCCCCACGGCTTCCACGCCACTCCCGTTTCCGATTCCCGAAGGCGCCGGCAGCCCCGGCGCCTTTTTTTGCGTGTGCGGGGTGTCCTCCGCCGCTGGCGGGCGACGTTTGCGCAGGGGTGGCCGGACCGCGCCGGATGCGGGGCAGTTATGCATGCTGCGGATGCGTCCGCCATCGTTGGCACGCGGTGGCTGGCTGGCTGTAAAGAAAGTCTTTTTAATTCAATCTGTTGTTGGAAGTGCGGCTATGGCGGCACCCGCTTCGGCCGCTGTGTCCTTTTTGCAATGCGAGCCGGGCGCGGTCCCGAAACTGGTATGACCAGTCTTGATCTCGCGGCCGTCGACTGACATCTAGAGGTCACGCCGCACGGAGCTTTCTTCGTGCCGCGCCGCCCTCCTTGGGCGTTTCCTCCCTAGACTTGGGCCGTCGACGCTTCCGCGGACGGCCCTTTTTCTTTTCCGGGCCTTCACATCCGATCGGGCCTTCCGGGCACCAACCGGGTGTCTGATTTGAGCAACAGTGCTCAATTTCACGCAAGAACGAGCACTTCCGGGTCAATTCGGCTCATATCGGCCTTGACGTGCTGCAGCGCACATCATAATTTTGCACTTGCGAAATGGCTCCGCGTCGTTTTGCAGCCCTCTTTGGGCGTTTCCTCCCTAGACTTGGGCCGCTGACGCTTCCGCGCGCGGCCCTTTTTCTTTGTCCAGGGCTCGTTGCATCGCCGTTCGCGGTCGCCCGGCCCATCTGCTGCTCCCGCTCGCCGCAGACTGTCGTCACACGGTCGCCGCCCAGGCGCGTGGCCGTCCCGTGGATCGCGGGAGGGTACGGCGGCTGTTGCGAATCCCGAAGGGGCGCGGTGCGGGCGCGTTGAGAGCCGGCTCACCGATTCCGCCGGAGCCGTGATCTCGATCCATGTTGCAGATGCGAGAAAAAAGCGGTGGCAGCGCTTGACTGAGTGCACTGCAGCAGGCATATTGCAATGCGGAATGACGGTGCGTCGTTCCATTTGCCCTTTCGGGCGTTTCCTCCCAAGACTTAGGCCGTCTCCTTAGAGGCGGCTTTTTCTTTTTCAGGCTCGGGTCTTGGTCCGCGCCCGCCTGCAGCCGTGTCCGGCCTCATTCGGCGGCGAGCGGGCTCAGGCTGCCGTCGTCGCGGCCGTAGCCGAAGCGCCCGATCAGTTCCGCCGCGAAGCGGGTCAGCAGGTGCGACAGCTCGGGCAGGGCCGCCGTCGGCCGGCATCGGCGCTCGTCCATGTAGAGCGAGCGGTTGACCTCGATCTGCAGCGCGTGGATGCCCTCGGCCGGCCGCCCGTAATGCTCGGTGATGAACCCGCCCGCATAGGGCCGGTTGCGTGCGACGATGAAGCCGAGATCGCTCAGGACCTCGGCGGCCGTCTCGCTGATCGCGGGGTCGCAGCTCGTGCCGTGGCGGTCGCCGATGATCATGTCGGGCCGTATCCGCGGGTCCTGCCCGCGCACCGAGGACGGCATGGAATGGCAGTCGATGAGCACCGCAGTGCCGAAGGTCGCACAGGTGCGCGCGATCAGCGCGCCGAGCGTGGCGTGATAGGGCTTGTAGAACGCCTCGATGCGCTGCAGCCCTTCCTCCACATCGAGCGGGCCCGAATAGATTTCCTCGGCGTCGGCGACGATGCGGGCGATGGTGCCGAGCCCGCCGGCCACGCGCGGCGAGCGCACGTTGGCAAACGACGGCAGCCGCCCGGAGAACATCTTGGGGTCGAGCTCGTAGGGTTCGCGGTTGACGTCGAGGAAGGCCCGCGGGAAGTGCGCGCGCATCAGCGGCACGCCGAGTTCGACCACCGGCCGGAACAGGTCGTCCACATAGCCGTCTTCCGAGCGGCGGATGGCGGGGTTGCCGAGTCGCGACGCGGCGAGGAAGGCGGCGGGATAGCAGCGCCCGGAATGCGGTGAATTGAAAACGAACGGCGCCCGCTGCACGGCCGGCGCGACGACATCGAACGCCGGCACCGTGTCGAAGTCCTGGACGATCCGGAAATCCTGAACCTGGGGCAAATCCTGACCTTGGAGAATGGAACGCGACGACGAAGACATGAGGCTCGGCAAGACTCTGTCGGTTGGCAAGACTCTGTCGGTTGGCGAGATTCTATCGGTTAGCAAGATTCGGTCGGCTAGAAAGACTCGGTCGGTTGGCAACACGCGCTCCGCTGGACGACTCGCTCGGTCGGACGCCTCCGCTCGACTGAAACCCCGCGCCTGGGGTGAAAGGCCCCGGGTGTGGCCCCGATTGCGGCGGAATCGGGCGGTCGTCCGGCGCTGTCGCCGGCATCCGCCGTTCCCCGCCTTCATGGCGTTCATGATGACAGTCCGGGCCGGAATGTCCATTGCCGAGCTGTTTTATACCCGCCTGTGGCGGCGAGGACACAGTCCTTTCACCCGTTCTTTACTGGCTCGGGCGCCACATGATGGCGGAACGGTGGCGATCCCGGGTCGCGTCCTGCCTTGGCAGCGCGGCCGCGTTCGGGGCGGCACCCTCCCGGCTGGGGCCCTGCGCCCGGGACGAGCGGCCTCGCGTGCGGCCGCGCCCGGTCTCCAAGGCGCCGGACGTGTTGCGTTCGCACCCGCGTCCGGTCTTCGCCGGCATGTTGCGGGTGCGCCCTTCGGTCGATCAACGAGGCTCTTCTGACGATCATGTCACGGATCCTGCTTGCGGAAGACGATACCGACATGCGGCGCTTCCTGGCCAAGGCGCTGGAGAAGGCAGGCTACGACGTCGTTTCGTTCGACAACGGCCTGTCGGCTTACGAGCGCCTGCGCGAGGAGCCGTTCTCGATGCTGCTCACCGACATCGTCATGCCGGAGATGGACGGCATCGAACTGGCCCGTCGCGCGACCCGCCTCGACCCGGATCTCAAGGTGATGTTCATCACGGGATTCGCGGCCGTGGCGCTCAACCCCGATTCCCAGGCCCCCAAGGACGCCAAGATTCTCTCCAAGCCCTTCCATCTGCGTGAACTCGTGCGCGAGGTGGAGCGCCTGCTCGCGGCGTGATCCCGGCGATATCCCCTGAAAAATGCCGCGGATCGGAGGAAGCTCAGAACCGGCGTTGACAGGAAGGGGAGGCGCCGCCATAACACGCGCCGCAACGACCGGCCTTCGGGCCAAGGGGTTGCGGCCACGGACCGGCTGACCACCGGTTCGCACGGGAACGGCCCTGGAGGGGTGCCCGAGTGGTTAAAGGGGACGGACTGTAAATCCGTTGCGTAAGCTACGTTGGTTCGAATCCAACCCCCTCCACCATCCGTTCCCGCATTGGAAGCGCCGCGCGGCGACAGCCGCGCCGGCGAGGGACGAAAGCGGTTTGCCCAAGCGACGGTGTCGCGCCGGGCGCCGCGGCTTCCGGTTCCGCTCTCGCGGGCGGCTTTCGGAAGCGAGGGATGCCTGCGCATCCCGAGTGCCGGCCGCGGGTGTAGCTCAATGGTAGAGCAGCAGCCTTCCAAGCTGAATACGAGGGTTCGATTCCCTTCACCCGCTCCAGCCTCTTCCCGCGACAATCCCGGCCTTGCCGTCCGTCGCCGGGCGTTTTTGCGAATTCCCGCTTGAACCTTGCCGCGAAGGGCCGTAAGTCGTCGCGCGTCTCGCGCGATGCCTCCTCCGGGCTCACGCGCGCGCACCGCGCCTGGCTGACGGGCGCTCCCTCGAACGCGTCTTCTCTCCGCGGAAGCGCCAGCCGAATGAACGCGCCTGCGAACATCGCGCCTTAAGGACTGAGATCATGGCGAAAGAGAAATTTGCGCGGACCAAGCCGCACTGCAACATCGGGACGATTGGTCACGTTGACCATGGCAAGACGTCGCTGACGGCCGCGATCACGAAGGTGCTCGCGAAGTCTGGCGGCGCGA
>JAEZMP010000073.1 GCA_023442215.1 Pseudomonadota bacterium | reverse complement strand
GCGGTCATCAAGGCGCTGAGCGATGCAGAACTGGTCGTCGCCCAGGGCCAGGAGAACACCGCCCGCACGGATCTGTCGTTCATCGAGCGGGCGCTGTTTGCGGCACGCCTCGAGGAGCGCGGGTTCGATCGCGAGACGATCATGGCGGCGCTCAGCGTCGACAAGACCGGCGCATCCCGCCTGATCTCGGCGGCGGTTAAGGTGCCGCGTTTCGTGATCGAGGCGATCGGCCCCGCGCCGAAGGCGGGCCGCGATCGCTGGCTGGAACTGGCGGAGCGGATCGAAGCCCGGCAGGGGTTCGATCGGGCGAGATCCATCGTCGAAGCGGAAGAATTCGCCTCGATTCCGACGGACGAGCGCTTCCTCGCCGTATTCGACGGGCTTGCCGCGGCAAAGCCGAAGGTAGCCCGAAAGCCCGGTGGTAAGGCATCGGTCTGGACGGCCGAGGATGGCCGCAAGGTCGCGCGCATCCAGCAGGACGCCAAGACCATGACGCTCATCCTCGACAAGAAGGCAGCGCCCGAATTTGCAGATTTCGTACTGTCCCGGCTCGGCGATCTCTATGCCGCCTTCCGGGCCAACCGGGAGCCGCGGGAATGATGTCCGCGCTCCGCTTCACCCGCTCGGACGCCCATGTCCTGCTGCGCTGCGGTGCAGCGGGTATCGTGCGTCCGGCCTTCTCAACCCGCTGACCCAAGGAGGAGTGTAGGCAAGAAAAAAGGCCTCCGAAACGTTTCCGCCCCGGAAGCCTCTCTCTTAGTCTGGCAACTCTGAGAGAACCACTTCCTCGAATCGCTGTCAAGAATCAGCGCCGTTTCGGCGGACGTATTTTCTATGCCTGTGCAAGGCAGGAAACATGGTCCAGTCAATTGTGTCGACGCCTTTCGGGCGGCGGTCGTTGACGCTTGCCTCGATCGCAGCCCAGCGGGCTGCCGGGGCGCGTCCGGCCAAGCCCTTGGTGCACAAGTGGAAACTCTACCGCGCGATCGCAGAGGCGAAGCCCGTTCTCGGGATATCGGATCGCGCGCTGTCGGTTCTGAGTGCGCTGTTGAGCTGCCATGCGGACATGGAGCTCGATGCGGACGCCGATCTCGTGGTGTTCCCGTCGAACCGGGAGCTGTCGCTGCGTGCTCACGGCATGGCGGCGGCGACATTGCGTCGGCACCTCGCCGCGCTGGTCGCCGCGGGGCTCGTCATCCGTCGCGACAGTCCGAACGGCAAGCGCTACGCCCGCAAGGGTGAGCACGGCGAGATCGAGGTCGCATACGGCTTCGACCTGCGGCCCCTGCTTGCCCGCGCCGACGAGTTCGAACGGCTGGTGGAAGGCCTGCGTGCCGAACGCCGGCAGTGCGCCGCCATGCGCGAGCGGATTTCACTCCACCGGCGCGATATCGCGAAGGCCCGTGAACTCGCCCGCGAGGAAGGGCTCGCCGATTTTCCCTTTGCACCAGGCGGCAGGGAGAGCGCTCTGGAGCGTCCGCTCCGCGGGCTCGACCTCGCCACGCTCCGTCTTGTGGAGGCGGAACTCGCCGAGATGCGGTCCGATTCTCTCAAGCTCCTGCAATCGCACGAAAAAAGCGAGAAATCGAGCGCCTGCGACAGCCAGAATGAGCGCCATATACAGACTCAAGATCCAGATTCCATCTTTGATGAAGCTGGCGATGAGGAAGAAGGATCGGGTGAAGGCCAGGCGGTGAACCACGACATGCAGGTCGGCCGTGAGATCGATCACGTCCGGAAGCATACAGCCGAACGTCAGGCGATGCCTTTGAGTTCGCTTTCCCTGACGCTCGCAGCCTGCCCCACAGTGCGCGACTACGCCCGTCACGGCATCGCATCCTGGCGCGACCTGATCGACACCGCGGACCGCGTGCGGATCGCCCTCTCGATCAGCGACGATGCCTGGACAGACGCGCTCACCGTGATGGGAAGGGAGCGGACGGCGGTGAGCGTCGCGATCCTCCTCGAGCAGGTCGAGCGTATCCGGTCTCCGGGCGGCTATCTCCGCCGGCTTACCGAACAGGCCCGCCGTGGGGGATACAGGCCCGAGGCAAGCCTCATGGTGCTGCTGAAGCGTCGGGAAAGCCGTCAGCCGCGGGCTCCGGAGCGTCCGGCGGCATGCCCGGCTGGTCGGTCAGAGGCGCCCGGTCGAACGCTGCCTTCGCGGCCTGCGTTCTCTCCACGATGGCCCGATAGACCGCCGACACACGCCGGATATGATGGCTGTCCGGGTGGCTGATGATCCAGTAGGTCCTACGAAACCGGATCGCCGGGAGTACGGGCACGAGGCTGGAATGCCGGACGGCGATGTAGTCGTGGATGATACCGACGCCGTTGCCGGACAGCACCGCTTCGAGCTGGCCGGCGATGGATGCGCAGGCAAACCGCTTGCCGGAGAACCGTTCGAGCGCCTCGTGATATTTGAGCGCACTCGAATAGGACATTTCCTCGATGCCTGTGACGATCACGCGCCCGGCGAGGTCCTCGGCGGAAAGGATCGGCCCGAACCGGTCGATATGATCGGTGCTGGCATAGACGCTGAGGCCGTATTCCGTGAGCTTTCGCGCGATCAGGCGGCCATGGGTCGGACGGTCGAGACTGATCGCGATGTCCGCCTCGCGCCGCGACAGCGAGAAGGTGCGGGGCAGGGGGACGAGTTCGATGGCGAGTTCGGGGTGTCGGGAGGAGAGCGCCGGCAGTTCGGGTGCGAGGAAGTAGTTGCCGAAGCCGTCCGGCGCACCGACACGAACCGCACCCGCCAGTTCGTGGTCGGTGCCGACAAGATCGGACTGGGCGCGCAGGAGTTCGGCTTCCATGCGCTCTGCCGTCAGCTTCAGCCGCTCGCCGGCCGTCGTCAGCGTGCAGCCGGTGGAATGGCGTTCGATCAGGCGGGCGGCGAGCTTTTCCTCGAGCGTGGCGATGTGGCGGCTGACGGTCGCGTGGTTCAGACCGAGGCGCTGAGCCGCGCCGAGAATCTGGCCGGCGCGCGCGACGGCGAGGAACACACGCAGCTGATCCCAATCCACGGCTTCGTCCCGAATGGCAGGCGACTTGAATTTTTGCACAGCGGTTGAGCTATCTTGGCCGTTGATGTGTGAAAATAAAAGGGCTTTGCTGAGCCCGGCGCCTGTTCCGTTTCCCCTGCGCATCCGTGCGTGCTGGGTAAGGCAGGCTGTGGCATCTCGAAGGGCGGGCGTCCTTCGCCGGCGGGAAGCAATCCCCGCGCGGCTCCGGAAAGCGCCCGGAACGGCGGAGGAACGACTATGAGCGGTGCGAACGAGATCGGTCACTTCATCGGCGGCAAGCGCGTACAGGGCGGCAGCGGCCGCTTCGGCGACGTGTTCGAGCCGATGACGGGTGAGGTGAAGTCGAAGGTGGCGCTGGCGAGCCGGGCGGAACTCGACGCCGCGGTGGCTGTCGCGGCGCTGGCGCAGCCGGCTTGGGCGGCACAGAACCCGCAGAAGCGCGCCCGCGTGCTGATGAAGTTCCTGGAGCTCTGCAACGCCGAGTACGACAACATCGCCGAACTGATCTCGCGCGAGCACGGCAAGACGCTTCCGGATTCCCGCGGCGATCTTCAGCGCGGCCTTGAGGTGGTGGAATTCGCCATCGGCATCCCGCACCTCCTCAAGGGTGAATTCACCGAAGGCGCCGGCCCGGGCATCGACATGTATTCGATGCGCCAGCCGCTCGGCGTCGTCGCCGGCATCACCCCGTTCAACTTCCCGGCCATGATCCCGCTCTGGAAGGCGGCGCCCGCGATCGCCTGCGGCAATGCCTTCATTCTGAAGCCGTCGGAGCGCGATCCCTCCACGCCGATGCGGCTGGCCGAACTCTTCATCGAGGCCGGTGGCCCGCCCGGCATCTTCAATGTCGTGAACGGCGACAAGGAAGTGGTCGACGCCATCCTCGACAACCCGGTGATCCAGGCGGTCGGCTTCGTCGGCTCGTCCGACATCGCGCAGTACATCTACGGCCGTGCTGCGGCGAACGGGAAGCGCGCTCAGTGCTTCGGCGGCGCCAAGAACCACATGATCATCATGCCGGACGCCGACCTCGACCAGGCGGTGGATGCGCTGATGGGTGCGGGCTACGGTTCGGCCGGCGAGCGCTGCATGGCGATCTCGGTGGCCGTCCCCGTGGGGCAGGACACGGCGGAGCGGTTGATGGCCCGCCTCACGCCCCGGGTCGAAGGCCTGAAGGTCGGCACCTCCCTCGATCCGGCCGCCGATTTCGGCCCGCTCGTCACCCGCGCGGCGGTGGATCGCGTCCGCGGCTATGTCGATCGCGGCGTGGCGGAAGGCGCGAAGCTCGTGGTGGATGGCCGCGATTTCAAGCTCCAGGGCTATGAGAACGGCTTTTATATCGGCGGCTGCCTGTTCGACCACGTCACCGAGGACATGAGCATCTACAAGGACGAGATCTTCGGCCCGGTGCTGTCGGTGGTGCGTGCGCCGGACTACGAGACCGCGCTGGCGCTGCCCTCGAAGCATGAATACGGCAACGGCGTCGCGATCTTTACCCGCGACGGCGACGCCGCGCGCGATTTCGCCTCGCGCGTCCATGTGGGCATGGTCGGCATCAACGTGCCGCTGCCGGTGCCGTTGGCCTACCACACGTTCGGCGGCTGGAAGCGCTCGGGCTTCGGCGACCTCAACCAGCACGGCCCGGATTCGATCCGCTTCTACACCCGCACCAAGACCGTGACCTCGCGGTGGCCGTCGGGCATCAAGAACGGCGCCGAATTCGCGATGCCGACGATGCGGTGACCAGACGGCCGCGGCCGGCGCAGCGCCTGCAAGCGCGCGCGCCGGTCTCTGCCGGAGAACGAGAAAGCCCGCCGTCCGCGACCCGGACGGCGGGCTTTCTGCGTCGAGAGGGAAGGGGGACGCCCCGCCGACGCGATCAGGTCAGGCGGCCGCGGGCCGCGACGGGCAGTTCGCCCACGATCCGGTCGCCGCGCACCGTCACCAGCCTGTCGACCATGTTGACCACCACGCAGACATGGTTCGGGATGATGCGCACGACATCGCCGATCGAAGGCGGATTGGGGCAGGCCCTGAGGTCCAGGATGCCGTGCTCCTCCGAGAACGAGGCGACGCGGGCGTCGGGATGCTCGAGGATCAGGCCGTAGCCGTCGAGGCCGCCGCCGGTGTCCGCCGTCAGCGTCTTGGAGCCGGAATCGAGCACGCCGCGCCAGGATTCCGCCCGGCTGACCACGGTCGCGAACACGCTGAGGGCGCAGTCCTCACGGCGCGCGGCGCCGTTCGCCAGCATCATGCGGTCGTTGAAGACATAGGTGCCGGGGCGATGTTCCGTCGTGCCATGCAGTCCGCCGAGACGGAAGGCGTTGGGGGTGCCGCCGGTCGAGACGATGCGCGGGGCGGGGAGGCCGGCTTCCCGCACGCCGGCGATGGCCGCGTCCAGAAAGGCCTGGGATTCCGAGAGCGCCCCGTCCGGCGGATAGAGCATGAAGCCGGCGAACGACAGGCCCGGACGCGCGGCGATGTCGCGGGCGAGGGCGATGGCCTCGGCCGGTGTCACCACGCCGGCACGCTTGCGGCCGGTGTCGCATTCCACCACCACGTCGAGATCGCGGCCGGCGATGGCTGCGGCACCCGGCAGCCCGGCGACGACGACGGGATTGTCGGCGGCAACCGTGACTTTCGTCCGGGTGAGCAATGCGCCGAGGCGGCCGATCTTCTCCTCGCCCAGGATGTTGTAGGCGATCAGGATGTCGTCGAGCCCGGCATCGGCCATCACCTCGGCCTCGCCGATTTTCTGGCAGGTGATGCCGCGGGCGCCGGCGTCGCGCTGCATGGCGGCGATCACGGGGCTCTTGTGGGTCTTGATGTGCGGCCGGTTGGCGACGCCCGCGGCGTCGCACAGCGCCTGGACACGGGCGATGTTGCGCTCCACCACGTCGAGGTCGATGACCACGGCGGGCGTGCCGAACTGCCGCGCGACGTCGGCCTTCAAGGTTTCCAGGGTCATCGGCTTTCTCGCGGAACGGGATTAGATGGGATCAAATAGCCGGCATCGCCGGATCACCCTCCGATCGGACGTCTGCATCCGATCGGAGGGAACGCCCGTCAGGTGCCGGGCCTCGTCGTGGTCACGCCTTGAGGGCGTGGACCTGGATCTCGATCTTGAGGTTGGGGTCGGCGAGGCGGGATTCCACGCACGCGCGCGCCGGGGCATGGCCGGCCGGCACCCAGGCGTCCCACACCGCGTTCATCTCGTCGAAGGTGGAGATGTCCGTCAGCCAGATGTTGGCGGAGACGATGTCCTTCTTGCCGACGCCGGCATCGGCGAGCAGCCGCTCGATCTTGGCGAGCACGTCGGCGGTCTGGCCGGCGACGTCGAGGGTGCGGTTGTCGGCGACCTGTCCTGCGAGCACGACGAGGCGGCCGCTGAGGGGGAAGGTGACGACCTGGCTCATGCGGGTGCCGGTGTGCAGTCGTTCGATCATGGTGGGTCTCCTTGGGCTTCTGCAGGTTGGAACGGGCCGGGCGTCACGCGTAGCGGCCCGGGGAAAACGGTTCGAGCGGGATGGCCGGTCGCCGGCCTGCGACGAGATCGCCGATCAGTCGGGCCGAGCCGCACGCCATGGTCCAGCCGAGCGTGCCGTGGCCGGTATTGAGATAGAGGTTGTCGAAGCGTGTCCGGCCGATGATCGGCGGGCCGTCCGGTGTCATCGGGCGCAGTCCGCTCCAGCGTTCCGCCGCCTCGACGGCGGCGGCCGGGATGGCGGGAAAGAGCTGCCGGACGACGTGGAACAGCCCGGCATAGCGCCGTTCGGGGCGGGAAAGGTCGAAACCGGCCAGCTCGGCCGTGCCCCCGACGCGGATGCGCTGGCCGAGCGCGGTGACGCCGACCTTGTGGGTTTCGTCGGAAACGGTGGAACGCGGACCGACGGCATCGCTGTCGGCGGAAATGGTGAGCGAGTAGCCCTTGAGCGGATAGATCGGCAGGCGAATGCCGAGCGGTGCGAGCACGTCGAGCGAGCCGACGCCGAGGCAGGAGACCACCGCATCCGCTGCGACGATGCCTGCATCCGTCTCGACGCCGGTGACGCGATCGCCCGCGGTGGTCAGGCGGCGCACGGGGGTGGCGAAGCGGAAATGCACTTTCGCGCGCTCGGAAAGCCGTCCCGCGAGCCCGGCGGTGAAGCGGCGGCAATCTCCCGTCTCGTCGCCGGGCAGATGGGCCGCTCCGACGATGCCAGCATCGCCGATGGCGAGGTTCGGCTCCAGAGCCGCGAGGGCGTCGATATCGAGCGTGCGGGCGGCGATGCCGAGTTCGGCGAGCGCCTTGAGATCCTTGCCGTAGGCATCGCGTTGCTCGCCGCTGCGGAACAGCACGATGGTGCCGCCGCTGCGGCCGTCATAGTCGAGGTCGCCGCGCAGGTCGTGCAGGCATTCGAGGCTGAATTCGCCCAGCCGCACCATCGCCTGCTTCGAGGCCACATAGTCGTGGGTGTTGGCGAAGCGGAACATGCGCCACAGCCAGCCGGCCATCGCCGCATCGGGACGCTTGCCGACGACGAGCGGGGGATATCGCTCGACCATCCAGCGCAGCGCCTTGTGAACGAGCCCCGGCACCGCCCATGGCGCGGAAAGGGCCGCCGAAAGCTGGCCGGCATTGGCGTAGCTGGTGCCGAGCGCCGGTCCCGCCTCGCGCTCGAGCACCGTCACGTCGTGGCCGGCTTCCGCCAGCACGTGAGCCGTCGTGATGCCCACGACCCCGGCTCCGAGAACAACGATGTGCATGATGCACGGACCTTTTCCGGGCCGCACGCGGCGGCCTGCGGCGCATCCCGGGCTCCTGCCCGGAGCCGGGATGCCGCCTGCTTCAACGCTTGCCGATGGCCGCAAACAGGTCGTCCTGGGGGACGAAGCCGAGCGTGCGCCGGGTGAACTCCATGTCCCAGCCGGTGCCGGCATTGGCCGACACGCCGTTGACGACGATGGCGGGCGAGGGCCATCCGGCCGGATCGGCCCGGATCGCCGCCTCGAACAGGCCGGCGAAGTCGCGGTTGGAGAACCACATGTTGCGATACCAGAGCAGATCGCGCTTGCCGGCTTCGTCTTCCGGCTCGGGGCTCGGCTCGAACACGACATCGCCGGAGATGTTGATGGTGTCGGGTCTGTTCTCGCCGGGCTGAACCCAGCCGATGCGGACAGAAACCGTGGAAAGCGTACCTGCGCTGTTCGCGACCGCCGCGGCCATCACCCGCTCGCCCGTCAGTTTGGCGGTGGCGTAGGGGGTCGAGTCCATCCAGCCGGTGCCGGTATCCCACTTGGTGCCGGGCGCGGGCGGCAGGTCGACGGTCAGGAAGCCCGGCGTGCCGTTTGCGAGCGGCGCGTCCTTGTAGCCGCCCATGACGTGATTGGACGAAGCGAACACCAGCCGCGAAACGCCGTGGGCGAGGGCGGCATCGGCGACATTGTGGGTCATGTCGAACGAGGCGACGACATCGGTCCAGGTGGCATCGGTATGGGGGTTCTGTGCAGCGAAATGCACGACGGCCCCCACATCCGCCATGGCAGACCACCAGGCGCCGCCGCGGTCCAGCAGCGTGCCGGCGACCGGTACGACGCGGCTGTCGCCGGCGAGATCCGTCGGCGGAACGAGGTCCACGGCGACGATCCTGCGGCACCAGTCCGATGCCAGCAGCCGGTCGATCAGCTTGCGGCCGAGACCGCCGCCGGCCCCTGTGATCAGCACGCTCGAAGGCGCCGTGAAATTCATGCTTCCTCTCCCGATATCGGATCGTTGACGCGTCAGGCCCCGGCCTTCGCCCTGCGGACGGTGGCGCGGGTTTCCGGCAGGATCTGCCCGCCGTCCACGATCATGGTCGTGCCGGTGACGAAGGCGGATTCGGCCGAGGCGAGGAATAGCACGGCCTCGGCGACTTCCCGCGGTGTCCCGAGCCGTCCGAGCGGAACGGCAGCTTCCATCCCGGCGATGAATTCCGCGCTGCGCCCTGCCTTCATGCCTTCGGTCAGGATGTTGCCGGGCTCGACGCCGTTGACGGTGATGCCGTACTCGGCGAACTCCAGCGCCGCGGAGCGGATGAAGCCGTTGATGCCGGCCTTGGAGGCGCCATAGTGGCCGTGGCCGTGGGAGGTGACGCGGGGTCCCGTGATCGACGAGGTGAACACCATGCGCCCATAGCCGGCCGCCCGCATCGGCTTCAGCGCCGCTTTCGCGGCGAGGAACGTGCCACGAAGGTTGACGCCCAGTACCGCATCCCATTCCGCGACCGAGGTGTCCTCGATCAGGGTGAGCGGATAGATGCCGGCATTCTGCACGAGGATGTCGAGTCCGCCGAATGCCGAGACTGCAGCCGCGACCACAGCCTCCGCATCCTGCTCGCGGGAAATGTCGGTCGGAACAAAGCGCGCCACCGCATCGCCGCCGAGGGCGCGGACGGTTTCCCGCCCGGCTTCGATTTCCGTGTCGCCGATCACGACCCGGGCGCCTTCTTCCACGAAGCGCTCCGCGATGGCCGCTCCGATTCCGCGCGCTGCGCCGACGAGCACCGCGACGCGCCCTGCCAATC
>JAEZMP010000048.1 GCA_023442215.1 Pseudomonadota bacterium | reverse complement strand
CGCTCCACATAGAGCGCGCGTTCGAGCTTGCCGACCCGCATCAGCGCGCGGCGGACCTTGGGCAGGTTGCGGCCGAGCTTCATGATCACCGCCGCCTCGCCGCCCGCGAGATGGCGCACGAGATCGTCCTCGTCGAGCGTTCCGGGAAGCACGGTGAGGACGTCGTCGCCCTGGACGAGCGGCAGGCCGGCCTCCGCCGAGCAGCCGGAGAAGGCGGTGACACCGGGAACGACCTCGGTGCGGTACCGGCCGGACAGCCGCACATGCAGGTGCATGTAGGACCCGTAGAACAGCGGATCGCCCTCGCTGACGACCGCGACCGTGTCGCCGGCATCGAGCGCGGCGGCGACACGCGCCGACGCCTCGTCGTAGAACGCAGCGATGGCGGCGCGGTAGTCCGGGTGATGGCGGTGGATCTCCGTCGTCACCGGATAATCGAGCGCGAGCACCCGCACGCCGGGCCTGACGTGGCCCGCGAGCGCGGGATTGGCGAGGATAGTCGCCGCGCGGCCCGCGTTGCCCGCCTTAGCGAAGCAGGCGATGACGTCGGCGGAGGCCAGCACGCGCACCGCCTTGAGCGTCACGAGCTCCGGATCGCCGGGGCCGAGGCCGACGCCGTAGAGCCGCCCGGGCGCGCTTTCGAGCACCGCGCTCATAGACCCGGCCTCGCCAGCGCGTTGAGGGCGGCGGCGGTCATGGCGCTGCCACCGAGCCGGCCGGAGACGATCAGGAACGGCACGCCCCGCGAATCCGCCGCGAGCGCCGCCTTGGATTCGGCCGCGCCGACGAAGCCGACGGGAATGCCGAGGATCGCCGCCGGCTTCGGCCAGCCCTCATCCAGCCGTTCCAGCAGGTGGAACAGCGCCGTCGGGGCGTTGCCGATGGCGACGACCGCGCCGGCGATGTGCTCGCGCCACAGCTCCAACGCCGCGGCGGAGCGCGTCGTGCCGAGGCTTGCGGCGAGGCCGGGCACGGCGGGATCGCGCAAGGTGCAGATGACGGCGTTGTCGGCCGGAAGCCGGGCGCGGGTGACGCCGTGGGCGACCATCTCGGCGTCGCACAGGATCGGCGCGCCGGCTTCGAGCGCGCCGCTCGCGGCGGCGACGAAGCCCGGCGAGAACACGAAATGCCGTGCGGCCTCGACCAGTCCGGCAGCATGGATCATGCGGACGGCAACGTCGGCCTCTTCCGCCGAGAAGCGCGACAGATCGGCCTCCTCCCGGATGATGGCGAACGAACGGCGGTAGATCGCCTGCCCGTCGCGGATATAGTCGAAGCCGTCGGCCATCACGCGCTTTCAGTCATGTCTTCGGCCACGCCGGGCCGTTCGGCCGGCGGCCGGAATTCGTTCGCCGGGCATGGGATGTCCCGCCGTGGGGACCGTTCCGGAGCGGAAACGCAAACGCCTCCGCCCAGGGCGGAACGGGCCCGGAACGGCATCGAACCCGAGAAAGGTAGAGGCGAACGCAGCCGGCAACGCAAGGGCTTCGGCGCCTCGCTCCCCGGCAAATTCGTCCCGTTCCGGGAGCCGGAAGACCGTGCCAGCCGGCGAACCATATCAGCCGGCATGGCGCAGCACCGCATCGACGATTTCACCGGGAGCAATGAGAGCGGGAAGAGACCCGCGCCGCCCGATCACCGCGACGCCGTCCTCGCGGCCGACGAACGTCAGCGCCGCCGCTTCCCCGCCGGCGCAGCCCTTGGCACATCCGGAGAGGTGGACGGCGAAGTCCGGCCCGAGCCGCGCGCCCGCAGCCTCCACGACCGCGGGCGCAAGCGCGCGGGCGGCGAAGTGGCCGGAGGCGCACCCCGGCGCGCCGGCGCAGGCCGCCACGAAAAGCCGCGGATCGGTCGGCCGAACGACAAGGCCGAGCGCCTCGCCGTAGGCCGCGAGGGCATGGGCGGCGTCGATCTCCAGCGAGGCGGTCACCAGACCGTGGTCGGCCGCGAGCCGCGCCTCGGTCGCGCCGAGGCCGATGGCGCGCCGGACAAAGGCCGCCAGCGCCTCGGCCGTGCAGTACCCGAAGGCCGGCACGATGCCGACGGCAACGAAACCGTTCCGGACGGAATGCAGGCCGGCCGGAACGGCGCTTCCACGCGCCGCAGGCAGCGATTCCCCCGTGCCGGCAGACGGTTCCGGGCCGGTGGCGATGGGCTGCAGGAACGGCGCCAGCAACCGCGCGGCTTCCGCAGCGGCGCCGGCCTCGGCAAGCCAGGACCGCGCGCGGGCGACACGGCCCCGCGCGGCGAGCCGGTCCAGGACCGCGACCGCCGCGTCGACCGCGACGGTTCCGGAAACGGTGCCGAGGACGGCCTTGTCGTGGGCGGTGCCGCCGAGGCCGAGCACCCAGACATCGGCCTGCCCTCGAACGGCCGACAGCCGGAGATCGGCGGACACCGCGGGGAAGCCGAGCCGGCCTCCGCCATCGATCACCACGGTGGCCTTGGGCGCGAGCCGGTCCGCGAGACCGCTCCCGGCAACGGCGTCTGTGATCCCGCGCGCGAGCGGGCGTGGATCTGCGGTGGCCTCGGGATCGAGGCCGGCGAGCGGGTCGGTCAGGATCGCGGGCGCCTCCGCCACCTCCAGCGGCAGCGCGCGCACCGCATCCGCGAACGAAACCGCGCCCGCCTCGTCGAGCCCACGCACCTGAAGGCTGGCACGGCGGGTGATCTCGACGATGCCGTTGCCGTAGCGGCCGGCGGCGTCGAGCACCGCGCCCAGGGCTTCGAGATCGATGGCGCCGAAGCGCGGCATCAGGCGGGCGATCAGCCCGTCGCCCGTCATCATCGGGTGGTCGAGGGCCGGACAGGCGCCACGGCGCGCGCCGGGTGACGGCGCCATGCACTCGGATCCGGAACTCCCGGCTTCAGGGCCGGAGGACAGGCCGGCAAGGGAGGGCGGCAACCGGGTCATGGCGCCACCGCCCGCCGGGGAAGCCGACTCTCGGCAGGGCTCTCGTGCACCACCGTTGCGTCGTCCGCGCCAGGCCGCAGCAGCGCGAGATCGTGTTCTACGTCGTTGCGGCGGGGATGCCAGAGGCCGCGACGGCGGGCGTCGTCGAGCCGCCCGGCGATGGCGACACCGGCGGCCGGATTTTCCCGCAGGATGAAATCGCGCACTGCCGGATCGGCGACGTAGGCGTCGTGAACAAGATCGATCAGCGCGGTAGACACCGCGTCCGTCATCTCGGCAAACGCGACGAGGCGGTCGACGGTCTCGGCGAACTCCGCCGCGCCGCGCGGACCGTGCCGCATCTGGCCGGCGATGAATCGGGGGCTCGTCGCCCTGCCGCGCACGACGCGGGCGAGCGCCGCCCCGAGCGGCCGGGCGCGGGGCCGGCCGGGGTCCGTGGTGTCGAGCACGACGAGCGCCGCAGCCTTGCCGACCGCCTCGGCCGCCGCCGCGAATCCGCCGATGAAGCTTGCATCCGCCGTGCCTTCGAGAAGGTCGCGCCCGGGATCGTCCCCGACATGGACGAGGCCATCGGCGGAGGCCACCCGCTCGGCGAAGGCGTCGGGAGCGCACACCATCCGGTCGTCGGCGCCGAAGCCGTGGGACGACGCCGCCAGATAGGCCCGGCCGATCTCGCCTCGATCCCGCCAGGTGCCGGCCGCGACGGCGTCCTCCACGCCGGCGCCGTAAGTGCCCGGCGCCGAGCCGAACACGCGCACCAGCGCCGCCGCATCGCCGGCGGCCGCGGCGCGGCGGCTGGCGGCGAGCGGGTTGTCATCGTCCGGCTCTTCACGCTCCGCGACCGCCTGAACAGCAGCATCCATCAGGGCGATCTGCGCCGGGAACAGGTCGCGAAACAGGCCAGAGATCCGCCAGGTGACGTCGACGCGCGGCCGGCCGATCACGGCGGGCGGCAGCACCTCGATGCCGGTGACGCGGCCCGTCGCCCGGTCCCACAACGGCCGGCAGCCGAGGAGCGCCAGCCCGATGGCGATCTCCTCGCCTCCGGTCCTGAGCGTCGCCGAGCCCCATAGGTCCAGGACGAGCGCACGCGGATAGTCGCCCTCCTCCTGCAGGTGGCGGCGCACGATCTCGTCGGCAGCGCGGCGGCCGAGTTCCATCGCCGTCTCCGTCGGCAGGCCGCGCGGATCGGCGGTGACGAGATTGCGCCCTGTCGGCAGGACGTCGCGCCGCCCGCGTGCCGGCGCCCCGGCCGGACCGGGCGCGACACGGCCGCCGCCGAGGGCGGCGAGCAGCGCCTGCCGCTCGTTGGCGGTGGAGCGCAGCCGCTCCGGATCGTCCATCTCGGCACCGGCCAGGGGCATGCGGCCGTAGACGTGCAGCCCGTCCTTGATCGCGAGTTCCTTGACGTCGCAAAGCCACGCGTCGATGCGCTGCAGGGCGTCGGCGGCGTCGTTCGCCTGCTCGATGCCGGCCTCGGCAGCGAGGCGGGTCTCCCGCGCGGTTTCGACGATCAGCGCGGCGAGCCGGTCGCGGCGGCGCGGATCGAGGCCGTCCGCCATGGCGTATTCATCGACGAGGCGCTCCAGTTCGCGCGCCGGCCCGTCGAGTTCGGCGCCGACGAGCGGCGGCGGCAGGTGGCCGAGCGTGACCGCTGCGATGCGGCGCTTCGCCTGGGCCGCCTCGCCCGGATTGGAGACGATGAAGGGATAGAACACCGGCAGGTCGCCGAGTAGGACGTCCGGGAAGCAGCCTGCCGTCAACGCCACCGCCTTGCCGGGCAGCCACTCGAAAGTGCCGTGGGCGCCCATGTGCACCACCGCGTTCGCACGGCGGCGGAGCCACAGCCCGAATGCGAGCAGGGCGTGGCGGGGCGGCAGCACCGGATCGTGATAGTCCGTCCGCCGGTCGGCGGAACGGCCGCGGTCGGGCGGCAGGGCAACGGCGACATTGCCGGCGACGAACCCGCGGAAGCGGAACGCACCGTCGACCGCATCCGGATCGGCCCCGGGCGATCCCCATGCCGTATCCACGGCGGCGCGGGACGCGGGATCGAGGCTCGCGAACCACGCGGCATAATCAGACAGCGCCAGGGCGGGCGTTTCACCCGGCGCCGGCATCCGGCCTTCGAGCATCGCCACGAGATCGCGCGCGGTCGTGGGGCGGGTGCCGACGGCGTATCCGGCCGCCTCCAGATCGTCGCAGAGCGCGAGCACGCTCGCCGGCACGTCGAGGCCGACGGCATAGCCGGTGCGGCCGGACACGCCGGCATAATCCGGCAGCACGATCGCGACCCGCCGGCGTTCGGGCGGCAGGCGCCGCAGCCCCACCAGCGCGGCGATGCGCCCGGCGACGCGATCCACGCGATCCGGCTCCGGCATATTTCGGAACGCGGTGAAGCCGGGGCTGGCTGTGGCCTGCGCCTCGCCCTTGAACGACAGCGGACCGGCCAGGACGCGGCCGTCGATCTCCGGCAGCACGACGTGCATGGCGAGGTCGGAGGCGCCGAGCCCGCGGCTGCTCTTCTCCCACGCCTGCCTGCGGGTGGTGGCGATCACCGCCTGAACCACGGGCACGCCGGCGGCATCGAACAGGGCGGCCGCCTCGTCGCCCGCGGCGAAGGCCGTGGCGGTGACGATGGCCGCCGGAGACAACCGTTCCAGCGCCTCGCGCACGAACGCGCAGGCTCCGCCATCCTTCAGGCTCGACACGAACAGCGGCGCGGCGGCAAGTCCCCGCGCTTCCAGCGCCGCGACGAGGGCATCGACGGGCGCGACGTCCGCCGCGATCCAGAGCGCGCGATAGAACAGCACCACCACCACAGGCCGCCCGGCCGGCAGCAGCGCGGCGAGGTCGTCGAGCGGGCACGCGCCCCGCTCCGGCCGGTAGCCGGACGCCCAGGGCACCGGCTCCGGCCGCGGTATCGCACCAGCCGCAACGGCGAGGCCCGCGTGCTCGCAAAGACGGAGCGCGAGGCCGCGGAAATTGGCGGTGCCCCCGGCAGAGAAATAGCCAGCCAGCATCTCAAGCCGGCCCGGTTCCAGCGTCGAGACGGCGGTCAGGCGGGGATCGTCGCGTCCGTCGGCCGGGATCACGGCGAGAGCAATGCCGGCCTCCCGGCTCAAGGCCGAGAGCCGTTCGAGCCCGTAACGCCACCAGTCGAGCCCGCCGAGCATGCGGACCACGATGAGCCGCGCATGGCGGGCCGTGCGGTCGATCCAGAGATCGACGGACATCGGGTGGGCGAGGTCGGCAAGCTGCACGAGACGAAGCGCCGGGCGCCGCACCTCTCCCGGCTCGGCTTCCGCCGAACGGGTCTCTGCCGTCTGAACCTCTGCCCTGCCGACCTCTGCCGTCCAGGCCTCCCAGCCGGCGCCGAGGGCGGCGAGTTCGCCGTCCGAATATGACATCACCACCACGTCGCCCGGCGTCTGGCCGAGATCGACGGCAGCCGTCATCTCGTCGAGGCCGCGGGCGGTGGTGGCGATCAGGTGCATGATGCCGGGCCTTCCGGCGTCAGCCGGCGAGGGCGCGCGCGACGGCGTCGCGGTCGAGCCCCTTCAGGCCGATGACGACAAGGCGCCCGTCTCGCGCCTCGCCCGCCTTCCACGGCCGGTCGAAATGATGGCCGACGCGGGCGCCGACCCCCTGGACGACGAGCCGCATCGGCTTGCCAGCAACCGAGGCGAAGCCCTTGACGCGAAGCGCCGGTCCGGCTGCTGCCGCCGCCGCCACGCGCCGCGCGAGATCGGCCGGATCCGACACCTCGCCGATCGGCAGGGCGAAGCTGTCGAACTCGTCGTGGTCGTGGTCTTCCTCATTGTCGTGATGGGTATGGCGGCTCTCGATCTCGTCATCGACCCCGACGCCGAGGCCGAGCAGCGCGGCGGCGTCGATGCGGCCTTCGGCGACCGGCACTACGGCGACCGGGCGATCGACGCCGCTCTCGGCGAGCGCGCCATCGACGGCGGCGCGGGCGCGGGCGAGGCCGTCCTCGTCAAGGAGATCGGTCTTGGAAAGAATGATCAGGTCGGCGCAGGCGAGCTGGTCCTCGAACACCTCTTCCACCGGATCGTCGTGGTCGAGCGAGGCATCCGCCGCGCGCTGGCGGGCGAGGGCTTCCTCGTCGGCCGCCACCTTGCCCTCGGCGAGCGCCGCGCCGTCGACCACCGCGACGACGCCGTCGACCGTGACGCGGCCGCGGATTTCAGGCCACTGGAACGCCTGCACCAGCGGCTTCGGCAGCGCGAGGCCGGAGGTCTCGATCAGGATGTGCTCCACCTCGGGCCGGCGCGAGAGGATCGTCTCGATCGCCGGGGCAAACTCGTCGGCGACAGTGCAGCACAGGCAGCCGTTGGCGAGTTCCACCACGTTCTCTTCCGGGCACGTCTCGTCGCCGCAGCCCTTCAGAAGCTCGCCGTCGATGCCGACGTCCCCGAACTCGTTGACGATCACCGCCAGCCTGCGGCCGTGGGCGGTCTGAAGCACGTTGCGGATCAGCGTGGTCTTGCCGGACCCCAGGAAGCCGGTGACGATGGTGCAGGGAATGCGCGCGAGGGTTTGCATGGACATCCTTCGGATCGCACCGGGCCAGCCGCCGATGAGGCGATCTTGTCGCGAGGTGCGTCAAGGACCGACGCCGGTTGCGGCCCGGCAACACTTCAGCCCGCCCGCCCAGCCGTCGTCTGCATCCCGAGGCACCCCGCCCGGCACGCATCCCGATCGTTCGGCCGGCGGCAGGTCTCCTGGCTCGCGGCGTTCCGGCCGTCCGGCGCACGACGCCGGCCGCCTCCCCCCGCCGCCTTCCCGGCCGCACCATCCGGACAGGGATGGTGCGAAGGCCAGTGGCATCGTGGCGAGGGCTCGCCGCCTACAGTTGCGGGGGCAGCTGCGGCATCGGACAGCGCCGCTGTCCCCACCGCATTCCCTTTTCACCCGGAAGGCTCTCGCCACCGGGACCGTCGGCAAGGCCACTAAGGCGCCACCGGCCGGGCTTGTCAACGCACGCGCGCGCCCGGCAGCCTTGCGTCAGGCTGCGGCGCCTCGCCCCGGTCCGGCATCAGGGTATATTTGACACATGTTTGTGGCTATCATCGCCGCCACGCCAATATCGAAGGAGCCCTAGGTGTTCCAATTCAAGCCCGGCAAACGGCAATCGGTTGAAGACTTCTCGGCGGTCCGCAAGGAAGTCGAGGCGAACTACAAGAACGTGGTTCTGGTCTTGCAGGGAGGTGGTGCCCTGGGGTCGTATCAGCCGGGCGTCGCGGAAGTCCTGTCCGAAGTCGGTCTCGATATCACCTGGGTGGCGGGCATCTCCATCGGCGCGATCAATTGCGCGATCATCGCCGGTAACCCGCCCGAGCGGCGCATAGACCAGCTGCGGGCGTTCTGGGACCTGGTCACGAGCCGGGTGCAGTGGCCGTTCATCCCCTCGGGCGACGCCGCGCGCAGCATGTTCAACCAGCTGTCATCGTTCTCGGCGCTCGCCTTCGGCCAGCCCGGCTTCTTCGAGCCGCGCTTTCCGCCGCCGCAGTTCCAGCCGCCGGGCTCGATCGAGGCGCTCAGCATCTACGACACCACGCCTCTGCGCAACACGCTGGAAACGCTCGTCGATTTCGACTACCTGAACGAGAAGAGCCCGGTGCGGCTTTCCGTCGGCGCGGTCAACGTCCGCAGCGGCAACTTCGTCTATTTCGACAGCCGCGAACGGCGCATCCGGCCGGAGCACATCATGGCCTCGGGCTCGCTGCCGCCGGGATTTCCGCCGGTCGAGATCGAGGGCGAGCTCTACTGGGACGGCGGCCTGGTCTCGAACACGCCGCTGTCCTACGTGCTGTCGCGGGCGCCGAACGACCGCTCGCTGATCTTCCAGGTCGACCTGTTCTCGTCGACGGGCAACCGCCCGCGCACCTTCGCGGAGCTCGGGGAGCGGGAGAAGGACATCCAGTTCTCCAGCCGCACGCGCCTGAACACCGACATGTTCCGGCAGATGCAGAGTTCGCGCCGGGCCGTGGGGGCGCTTCTGGACAAGCTGCCGAAGGAATTCCACGACATGCCGGAATACAAGGAGCTCGCGAAGCTCCGTATGAAGGCTGAGGTGAACATCATCCACCTCATCTACCGCCGTCACGGCTACGACCGCGAGTTCAAGGACTACGAGTTCTCGCGCAATACCATGGTCGATCACTGGAACGCCGGCCGCGACACCATCATGCGGACCCTGCGGCATCCGGAATGGTTCTGCCCCCCGACCGAGGCCGATGCCGGCGTCGTCACCCACGACATCAACCGCGACGCCGACGACTGATCGGCGAGCGCCGCGCGGTGCCGGCAACGGCGCACGCGCCGGCGGGCCGCCGCGCCTTCGTGGGCCGGGGCGAAATGCCCGCCCATGCGAACCGTGCCTTCCCGTCTGGATGCCCCGCCTCCCCGGTCCGCATCCGGCCCGTCCACCGCCTGCCCCGCTGGAGCACCCGATGATCAGTGAAGACGAAATCCGCCAGAAGGCCTTCGCGATGCCGTTCACCAGCCCGGCCTATCCGGTCGGGCCGTACCGGTTCATCAACCGCGAGTTCCTGATCGTCACCTATCGGACCGATCCCGCCGCGCTCGCCAAGGTGGTGCCGGCGCCGCTGGAGATCACCGACCCGATCGTGAAGTTCGAGTTCATCCGCATGCCGGATTCGACCGGCTTCGGCGACTACACCGAATCCGGCCAGGTCATTCCGGTAAGCTACAAGGGCAAGCCGGGCGCCTATGTGCACGCGATGTATCTCGATTGCGAGCCGCCGATCGCGGGCGGGCGCGAGCTCTGGGGCTTCCCGAAGAAGCTGGCCAACCCGAAGCTGACGATCGAGAAGGAGACGCTACTCGGCAACCTTCACTTCGGGCCGGTCAAGGTGGCGACCGCCACCATGGGCTACAAGCACAAGACGCTGTCCGAAGCCGACGTGATGGGCGCGCTGACCGCCCCGAACTACCTGCTGAAGATCATCCCCCATGTGGACGGCAGCCCGCGCATCTGCGAGCTGGTGCGCTACCACATGACGGACATCGCCTTCAAAGGCGCCTGGACCGGCCCGGCCGCGCTGGAGCTGTTCCACCACGCGCTCGCCCCCGTCGCCGATCTGCCGGTGCTTGAGGTGCTGAGCGGCGTCCACATCGTGACCGACCTCACCCTCGGTCTCGGCGAAGTGGTCCACGACTACCTCGCCTGACGCCCTTGTATCTCGCCTGACGCACTTCCGGCTGTCGCCAAGGCGGCAGCCGCCCGTTCCCGATGCGGCGCAGCCGCGTGCCGGGACCGCGAGAACGATCCGGCGCCCGATCGCATCCGCTATCCGGTTTGCTTTGCCGCCTTGATCCCGCCCGCGCGCCGGACCAGAGTGCGCCGCCGACACCATGCCGGCGTTGCGGAGCCCTGCCCCGATGATCTTCCGCCTGACGACACCCCGGACCTCCGGTGCCCCGGCGAGCTTCCGCCGCGTGGCCCATCCGGCCCCTGCCCGCGCGCTGCGGTTCGCCCGCGCCGCCGCTGCCGCGCTGATGCTCTGCGCGCCGCTGTCGATATCGGGCGCCGGGACGGCGCTGGCCCAGGCCAACCGGCCGGACACCGCGGCCCGCTCGGTGGTGACAGGTGCCGGCTCGACCCTGGTGTTTCCGGCGATGTCGCGCTGGGCGGCGGGCTTCCAGCAGAAGACCCACATTCCGGTCAGCTACCAGCCGAACGGCGTCGCCTCCGCGCGCTCGCAGATCGACGAGGGCGCGATCACCTTCGCGCTGACCGATGCGCCGTTCAGCGCCGCCGACCTCGACAGCTACGGCTTCGTGCAGTGGCCGCTGGTGTTCGGCGCGGTGGTGCCCGTCGCCACGGTGCCGGGTGTGTCGCGGCTCGAACTCGACGGCGACACCCTCGCCAACATCTTTCTCGGCCGCATCACCCGTTGGTCGGATCCCGCAATTGCCGCACTGAACGGCGGCGTGAAGCTGCCGGACATTCCGATCGTCGTCGTCAGCCACGAGCACGAAGGCGGCGGATCGACCATCGTCTTCAATCGCTATCTCTCGGTGGCCAGCAAGGCCTATGCCGATGCCGTGCGGGCCGCGCGCGGCAAGGTGCCGTTCCGCGGCGAACCCGTGCTGTCCACCGGCGACCTCGGCGTTGCGGTGACGGTCGCGGCGACGCCGGGGGCGATCGGCTACACCGATTTCGCCGACGCCACCGCCGCGCGGGCGCCGATCGTGGCCTTGCGGACGCCTGCCGGCACCCTTTCCGCCAGCCCGGAAAGCTTCACCAAGTCCGTCGCGATGCTGACCGCCGGCCTCAACGCCGGGCTTGGCTTCGCAGACCTCGTGATCGACCCGGCCAAGGCCGATCCGTCGTCGATCGGCGGCTGGCCGATGATGGCGACGACGTTCGTCGTCATGGATGCCGTGCCGCAGAACCGCGACAACGCCGCGGCCGCCCTGCAATTCTTCGACTGGATCTACCGCTCGGGCGGCGAGATCGGCGGATCGCTCGGCTACGTTCCGGCACCGCAGAACCTCGTGGAAGCCGTCGAGACGCTCTGGACCAGCGCCATCATCATCGACGACGTGCCGCTCTGGCCGCCGAAATGAGCCGCGCCGCCCGCGGCAGGCCCGGCATTGCCAAACCCGGCAGTTTCGTCCATACGCTCCGCCGGCCCGTCGTTCGCCGGCCCGCGGACGGCGCGGCAGGCAGCGAACAAGGAGCCGGCGGCCCGCGATGAAGCAGCGTGACAGCGCCCAGGGCACTCCCTCCAAGGCCCTCAAGGCCCCTCCCCTGCGGGGCGAAAGCCTTCCTCTGGCCGCGCGGCTCTGGCGCAGCCATGTCCGCGCGATGTGGCCGCAACTGATCATGGTGCTCGTCGTCACGGCCATCGCCGCCGGCACCACCGGCCTCTACCCGCTCATCATCAATCACGCCTACGACGCCTTCACCGCCCGCGACAGCGTGCGCATCGCCTACCTGCCGGTCGCCGTGGCGCTGGTGACCATCGTCAAGAGCGTGGCGCTCTACGGGCAGGTGGCGCTGACCAATCGGGTCGCGACGCGCATCGAGACGGAGCTCCAGATCGAGCTCTACGACCATCTCGTCGCCGCCGACGTCGCCCGGCTCTCGCGCGAAACCCCGGCCGCGCTCACCCAGCGCTTCACCACGGACCTCGGCTTCATCCGGGAGGCTCTGACCCGGGCGACATCGAGCCTGGTGCGCGACGTGCTGACGCTGATCTCGGTGTTCGCGGCGATGCTGTGGCTCGACTGGCAGCTCTCGCTGATGTCGCTCGTCATCGTGCCGTTCGCGGTGATCCCGATCCAGCGCATCGGCAAGCGGGTGCGGCGGGTAACGACCACCACCCAGGAACAGATGGGCATGATGGCCGGGCTCGTTTCGGAGAGCTTCGGCGCCGCTCGCGTGGTGAAGAGCTACCGGCTGGAGGACTACCTCCGGACTCGTGCGAACACGGTGTTCGAGGTCATCCGCAAGCTGAAGATCAAGACGGCCGACCAGCGCGGCCGGGTGGAGCCGGTGCTCGAGGCGCTCGGCGGCCTTGCCGTGGCGCTCGTGCTGGCCGTGATCGGCTGGCGCATCGGCTCCGGCGCGTCCTCGGTCGGCGAGTTCACCGGTTTCGTCTCGGCGCTGCTGCTCGCGGCGCAGCCGCTGCGGGGCATCGGCAGCCTGAACACCATCCTGCAGCAGGGCTTTTCCGCGCTCGACCGCGTGTTCTCGGTGATCGACGAGAAGGCGACGGTGGTCGACAGTCCCGGCGCCGTGCCGCTGCAGGTCGCATCGGGCGCCATCCGCTTCGAGGACGTGCGGTTTCGCTACCCGGACGGCACGCTTGCGCTCGACGGGTTCGACCTCTCCATCGCCGGCGGCAAGACGACGGCCATCGTCGGGCGCTCCGGTGCCGGCAAGTCGACGCTGTTCGGCCTGCTGCCCCGGCTCTACGACATCGAGACCGGCCGCATTCTGATTGATGGGCAGGACATCCGCTCGGTCACCCTCGCGAGCCTGCGCCAGGCGATCGGCGTCGTCACCCAGGAAGCGGTGTTGTTCGACGACACCGTGCGCGGCAACATCGCGCTCGGCCGCCCGGGCGCGGACGACGCCGCGATCCGCGCGGCCGCCGAGGCGGCGGCAGCGGATCGCTTCATAAGCCGCCTGCCTGAGGGTTACGACACCCAGGTCGGCGACCGGGGTGCGCGGCTTTCCGGCGGCGAGCGCCAGCGCGTGACCATCGCCCGCGCCTTCCTGAAGGATGCCCCGATCCTGCTGCTCGACGAGGCGACCTCGGCGCTCGATTCTGAATCCGAGCATCTCGTCAAGGAGGCGATCGACCGGCTGTCGAAGGGGCGCACGACGCTCGTGATCGCCCACCGGCTTTCCACCATCCGCGCCGCCGACTGCATCGTGGTGCTGGACCAGGGCCGCGTCGCCGAGGCGGGCACCCACGACGAACTGATCGCCAGAGGCGGCCTCTATGCCCGGTTGCACCGGCTCCAGTTCCAGGACGGGCGAGACGACGACGGGCGCGACGATGACGGGCGTGACACCAACCCCGAAACCGAGATCGCGCCCGCATAGAACGAGAGCAATCCCCGTCCAGATCGGCCGACCTGAACGATCGGGACAGGCTCAAGCCTCTGACGCTCTGGCGTTTTCTCGTCGATCGGGTGGCTTCATCCGATCGACCGGGTTTGTCAGCGATCGCGCGCCGCGTTGTTCAGGAGCCCGGCGACTTCGGTCTCGAGATGACCCGAGAAGCCAGAGACCTCGTCCGCCACGGTGCGCGCCGACAGCGCCACCGAGCGGATCTCCGCCGTCGCGCTGGAGACGCCGACGATCATGTCGCTGACGCTGCGGTTGGTGGCGGCCTGCTCCTCGACGCCCGCCGACAGCACCACCAGAACCTCGTTCATCTGGCCGATATAGCCGGCGATTTCGGCGACGGCGCTTGCCGCGCCGTTGCTGGTGCCCTGGATGGCAGCGATCTGGTCGCGGATGTCGCGGGTGGCCTGGGCGGTCTGCGAGGCAAGCGCCTTCACCTCCTGGGCGACCACGGCGAAGCCCCGGCCTGCCTCGCCGGCACGGGCGGCCTCGATGGTGGCGTTGAGCGCAAGCAGGTTGGTCTGCGAGGCGATGGCTTCGATCAGCACCGTGACGGCGCCGATCAGCTCGATGCTGTCGGCAAGCGAGCCCACACGCTCGTTCGCGGACGCGGCCTGCTGCACGGCATCGCGCGACATGCCGGTCGCGCGCCGGATCTGGCTGGAAATCTCCTCGAACGAGGCCGACATCTCCACCCCGGCGGACGACACCGCGGAGGCGGATTCCTCGGCCGCCTCGCTGAGCTTCAGCAGCCGGGCGCTGGTCGTCTGCATCTCGGCGGATGTCTCGTTCATCGCCTGGATGACGCCGCGCACGCTGTTGGCGACCTTGATGCTCTCGGTGACCAGAGACCACGTCACCATCGGGCGGACATAGGCGCCGTCGTCGTCCCGCAGCGCGACGACGCGCAGCCGCAGGGTATCGGCCCCGACCTTGATGTCGGCCTCGTGGGGCAGGTTCGACGGATCGGCCAGCATCGCGCGGATGCGGCCGGGCACCTTGTGGAACACGTCGATCGATGTGCCGATGAGGTCGTCGGCCTTGATCGGCAGGTCGTTCTCGACAAGCCGCAGCATGTCCACGCTGGTGCGATTGGCGTAGTCGATGCGGAAATCCTCAAGGTCGCAGGTCATGACGTTGAGCGGCACGACCTCGATCATGCGGCGGAACAACTCGTTCTGCCTGTCGCGCTCAACCCGTGCCGTGACGACGTCCCATGTCAGTTGCACGGCGCGGCCTTCGCCGCGGGCGTTGCGCACGACCGAGATGCGGAACTCCAGGATTTCGCCGCCGAGTTCCACCTGCACGGCGCCGGACGGAGCGGACGCGGCGATCAGCTTCCGGCGGGCAACGGCATCGGACGGGATGAGGCCCGGGAAGAGGTCGACGGACGAGCCGACCACCGCCTCCGGCCGCACCGGAAGCACCGTCTCGAGCATCTTCAGAAGGGCGCGTGCCTGCGCGTTCGCATAGACGATGACGAAGCGGACGGGATCGCAGAGCAGGACGGCGACGGGCAGGTCGTCAAGCAGGGCGGCATCGACATCCGCAGCCTTCGAGGCCCCACGGAAGGCGATAAATGACTCCAAACCCATCTTAAGACCCCATCGCCGCCTGTCCTGATCCTGGACGGCGGCCATTCCAAACCCCGCGCGCTCGCAGTAATAGGCAAGCCGTTTGCCGGCGCGCGCATTATCGGCCGTTTCTTGTGGGTCTTAATATACGACGATGCGTAGATTTTAATATCCGCAAGTCGATCGGAGCTTGCCCGAGGCTTGCAGAGGAAATGCAATCGTCTTCAGGTGCGCAAACGCGATAGTTGCATATCAAGAACGTATAGTTGAAGTCATTTGCACGATCAGTTGCGGCAGTGACGTGCCACAATCATATGCCGGGCTCTGCCCGGCCGGCTTCGGCTCAGGGGCACGCCTGAAAGGCCGCCCGTGTGCCGGGCGGGCTGCATGTCTTGAAAGGGCCGGGATCGCGGCCCTTTCTGGCCGAGACGCCGGCCTCAAAATGCGCGAGCCGTCTCAGCTCTTGAGGGCCGCCAGGTCGCGATAGAGCTCAAGGGCCTCCGGATTGGCGAGGGCTTCCTTGTTCTTCACCTCGCGGCCGGCGACGACGTCACGCACCGCAAGCTCGGTGATCTTGCCGGACTTGGTGCGGGGGATGTCGGCCACGGCCAGGATCTTCGCCGGCACATGGCGCGGGCTGGCACCGGTGCGGATCTGGGTGCGGATGCGCTTCTCCAGCGTCTCGTCGAGCACGACGCCCGGCCCGAGCCGGACGAACAGCACGATTCGGGTATCGCCATCCCAGTCCTGCCCGATCGCGATCGCTTCCAGAACTTCCGGAATGATCTCGACCTGCTCGTAGATCTCGGCGGTGCCGATGCGCACGCCGCCCGGATTCAACGTAGCGTCCGAGCGGCCGTAGATCACCACACCGCCGTGGCGCGTGATCTCGGCGAAATCGCCGTGGCACCAGATGCCCGGAAAGCGCTCGAAATAGGCGGCGCGGTAACGCGCGCCGTCCTTGTCGTTCCAGAACGCGATCGGCATCGAAGGCGCGGCCCTGGTGCAGACGAGTTCGCCCTTCTCCTCGAAAACCCGCTCGCCCCGGTCGTTCCACACCTCGATCGCCATGCCGAGGCCCGGGCGCTGAATCTCGCCGCGCCACACCGGCAGCGTCGGCACGCCGAGCACGAAGCAGGACACGATGTCGGTGCCGCCGGAAATCGAGGCGAGCTGAACGTGCGGCGCGATCGCCTCGTAGACGAACTCGAAGCTCTCCGGCGCGAGCGGCGAACCGGTGGAGGCCATCAGCCGGAGCGTCGAAAGATTGTGCGTCTCGCGCGGGCGGGCGCCGCTCTTGTGGAGCGCATCGATATATTTGGCCGAGGTCCCGAACAGCGTCATGCGCTCGGCCTCGGCATAATCGAACAGCACCGTCGGGGTCGGATGGAACGGCGATCCGTCGAACAGCAGCAGCGTCGCCTCGGCGGCAAGGCCGGAGATCAGCCAGTTCCACATCATCCAGCCGCAGGTGGTGAAGTAGAACACCCGGTCGCCGGAGCGGACATCCGACTGAAGAATGTGCTCTTTCAGGTGCTGCAGCAGCGTGCCGCCGACCGAATGGACGATGCACTTCGGCATTCCCGTCGTGCCCGACGAGAACATGATGTAGAGCGGCTGCGCGAAGGGCACGCGCACATATTCGAGTTCACGGGGCTGGTAGGGCTTGATGAACTGGTCGAGCGACTTGGCGTGCGGCACGTCGGCGGCCACCGCCTCGGCAATCTCCAGGTAGGGCACGACCACCACGGCCGCGAGGGTCGGCAGCTGCTCCGCGACCGCCTTCACCTTCGGCGCGACCTCGATGCGCTTTCCGGCGTACCAGTAGCCGTCGCAAACGAACAGCACCTTCGGCTCGATCTGGCCGAAGCGGTCGAGAACGCCGCGCTCGCCGAAATCCGGCGAGCAGGACGACCACGTCGCGCCGAGCGAAGCCGTCGCGAGCATGGCCGCCGCGGTTTCCGGCATGTTCGGCATCATGCCGGCGACGCGGTCGCCGACGCCGACGCCGACGGCCTTCAGCGCCTGCTGGAGGCGCGAGACGAGTTCGGCGAGCTGGCGCCAGCTCAGCCGGCGGTTCACCTTGTCCTCGCCGCGGAACACGATGGCGTCGCCGTCATCGGAGCGACGCAGCAGGTTCTCGGCGAAGTTCAGCCGGGCATCGGGGAAGAATTTCGCGCCGGGCATGGCGTCATCGACGAGACGGCGCTCGCCCTTGTCGCCGACAACCCCGCAGAACTCCCAGACGAGGTCCCAGAATGCAGCGCGATCTTCGATCGACCAGGCATGGAGGGCGTCGTAATCGGGCAGCGGACGGCCGGCGACCTTCTCCGCCTCGGCCGCGAAATGGGTTACGGCGGCATCGGCGATCTGCTTCGCCGTGGGCGTCCACAGCGGCTTCTCGTCCGATGCAGTCGTTCCGGATCCGGCCGTCGAATGATGATTCATGGTGCTACCCGGACGTTCCTCGATGATCTGGACGCGCGGTCCGCGGCCAGGCGCTACAAATCCTGCCCCGTCGAGCCGACGCAGCAGGTTCCTCACGTTCAATGATGACGTCTTGCCTCGTCCGGGTCGCGAAACCCGGCGAATGACGTTCTTGGCTCTGAAATAACATTCGCGCCCCGCCCCCCTCAAGAGCGAGACCGCGAAAGGCGGCGGAACGGGCGGGAGCGCGCCGCAGGCTGACGGCGCTTAAGGCGGATGCCGCGCGGCCGGAGCCTCCCTGCCGTTCGCGCGCGATGCGGCGAGGGTGGGCTATGTGCCGGCGGCTTCGCCGGCGGTGTGGCCGAATCCGGGCTCAGGGTTCGCTTCGCCGCAGCAGGCAGCGGTAGATCTCGTCGTCGTCGCAGAGCCCGGCGAGGCGGCCGAGCTGATCCACCAGAAGAATCGCGTGATCGCTCTGCCGCTTGAGACCGATGGCGACGTTGAGCTTCAGGTCGACCGGGGCGACGATGATGTCGCATGGCTCGGCGAGGCGTGCGCCGTCTCCCTCCGTCGTGCCGAGACGCCCTTCCCGGCCGTCGATCAGGACGGACAGCGGCCGGTTGTCGGGATCGAGTTCGAGGCGGACCCGGCCGTCGCGGTCGAGCAGCACCGCCCCGTCGACGCGTGGAAGATGTTCGACCGGCCGCATCACCGACGTGCCACGCAGAACGTTCAGCGGATTCATGTGCTTGACGAACTCGGCGACATAATCGTTGGCGGGTCGGAGCAGGATGTCTTCCGCCGTGCCGGCCTGCACGACGCGCCCGCCTTCCATGATGGCGATCTTGTTGCCGAGCTTCAGGGCCTCGTCGAGATCATGGCTGACGAACAGGATGGTCTTGTGGATGGACTTCTGCAGCGACAACAACTCGTCCTGCAGCTTGTCGCGGATCAGGGGATCGAGGGCCGAGAACGGCTCGTCCATCAGGAGGATGTCGGCATCGGTGGCGAAGGCGCGCGCGAGGCCGACGCGCTGCTGCATGCCGCCGGAGAGCTCGTGCGCGTACTTGTCGGCCCAAGCCGTCAGGCCGACCATCGCGAGCTTCTCGTCGACCACGCGGTTTCGTTCCGCCGCCGACATGCCCCGCAGTTCCAGCCCGAAGCCGGCATTCTCGCGCACGGTGCGCCAGGGCAGCAGGCCGAACTGCTGGAACACCATGGACACCGTGTGCATGCGGATGTCGCGCAGCGTGTTCTGCTCGCACCGCGACACGTCGACGAGGCCGCCGCGATGCGACACGAACACCTCGCCGCGCGCGACCTCGTTCAACCGGTTCACGGTGCGCAGGATGGTGGACTTGCCGGAGCCGGAAAGCCCCATCAGCACGCAGATCTCACCGCGGTGGACCGTGAGGCTGACCCCGGCGGCGCCGAGCACGGAACCGGTTTCAGCGAGGATCTGGTCGCGGGTCGCCCCCGCGTCGATCATCGCGAGCGCTTCCTTGCGGCGCGGGCCGAACACGATGTCGACATCGCGGAACTCGACCGCCGTCTCACGCGTGCCGCCGGCTTCGGCGGGATGGGTCGCGCCGGGCGAGACCGGCTTCATGTCGAAGGTCGGCAGCGTCATCCCTCAGCCCTTCCTCGCCTTGCGCTCAGGGCGCTTGCAGATGCGGTCGAGCACGATGGCGAGCACGACGATCGCGGCACCGGCCTCGAACCCCATGCTGATGTTGACCGAGTTCAGCGCGCGCACCACCGGCTTGCCGAGGCCGTCCGCCCCCACGAGCGCCGAGATCACCACCATTGACAGGCTGAGCATGATGCACTGCGTGATGCCCGCCATGATGGTGGGCATGGCATGGGGCAGCTCGATCTTGAACAGAAGCTGGCGCGGCGTGGCGCCGAACGCCTGCCCCGCCTCGTAGAGCCCGGACGGCACCGAGGCGATGCCGAGCTGCGTGAGCCGGATCGGCGCCGGGATGGCGAAGATTACCGTGGAGATCAGGCCCGGGACCGTGCCGAGGCCGAACAGGACGAGCGTCGGGATGAGATAGACGAAGGTCGGGATCGTCTGCATCAGGTCGAGCACCGGCCGGATGACGGTGTAGAGCCAGGGCCGGTGCGCCGCCGCGATGCCGACCGGCACGCCGATCACCACGCAGACGACCGTCGCCCAGATCACGAGCGACAGCGTTTCCAACGTCGCCTGCCAGTAGCCGAGATT
>JAEZMP010000680.1 GCA_023442215.1 Pseudomonadota bacterium | reverse complement strand
CGGTGTTGACGGAATAGGAGGTGGTGCCCCAGTTCCAGGGAATGGTGTAGGCGTTCTCGCGATCCCACACCGGCTTGATCCAGCGCGGATCGAGATTGGCGTAGCCGTCGATCTTCGGGGCGTCGATCTTGGCGATCAGCCCTTCCTTGGCGAAGATCTCGACGAAGTCGGACGACACGATGACGATGTCGTAGCCGGCCGAACCGGATTTCAGCTTGGCGAGCAGGGTCTCGTTGGAATCGTAGGTATCCACCGTGACCTTGATGCCGGTGTCCTTCTCGAACTTGGCGACCAGTTCGGGCGCGGTGTAGTCGGTCCAGTTGTAGATGAACAGGTCGCCCTCGGCCTTGGCCGGGGTTGCCGCCCACAGGGCGGAGAGCAGGAGAGCTGCGGCTAGGCGCTTCATCGTCGTTCAACCTCTGGCTTTGTCGTTGCAGTCGGTTCAGGCGCTCATTTTTCGACCCTGGCGCCGCGCCGCATCACCAGGAAGGCCGCCACCACGGCCGCGACCGAGGCCGCGAGCAGGAGCGTCGCGGCGGCATTGGCCTCCGGCGTGACCCCGAGGCGCAGCATTCCGTAGAGATAGACCGGCAGTGTCGTCGATCCGGCCTCCGCCACCATGAGCGTGATCAGAAAATCGTCGAGCGACACGATGAAGGCGAGCATCGCGCCCGAAACGATGCCCGGCATCAGGAGCGGCAGCGTGACCCGGCGGAAGACCTGCCATTCGTCGGCATAGAGATCGCGGGCGGCATCCTCGATATCGCGCGGGGTATCGCGCAGCCGCGCGCGGATCGGCAGCAGCGCGAACGGAATGCAGAACACGATGTGGGCGATGGCGACGTTGGCGATGCCGAGGCGCAGCCCGATGGCGGAGAAGAACACCAGCGTCGCGATCGCCGTCACGATCTCCGGCGCCACCAGCGGCAGCGCGATCAGCGCCTCCGCGCCGCCACGGCCGAGAAAGCGGCGGCCGCGTTCGAGCGCGATCGCCGCCGGCACCGCGACCATGGTCGACACCACCGTCGCGGCGACGGCGACGATGACGCTGTTCATCGCCGCGCGGCGGAGGTCGGCGTTGGAGATGGCCTTGGCGAACCATTGCAGGGAGAAGCCGCCCCACGTCATCGCCAGGTTGGAGGCGTTGAAGGCATAGACGATCAGCACCACCAGCGGCGCGTAGAGAAACACCATGACGAGCACGGCGAATACGCCGAGGCCGGGTGTCGCCCGCCAGTCGAACCCTTTCGCTCCCCGACCCGCGGCCATCACGCCACTCCCACGCCGCGGCGGCGGGTGCTCCACACCAGCGCGGCCAGCACGAACGCCATCAGGATCATCGAGGCGGCGGCCCCAAACGGCCAGTTGCGCGACGAGGAGAACTGGAGCTGGATCAGGCTGCCGATCATCAGCTTCTTGCCGCCGCCGAGCAGATCGGGCGCGAGGAAGGCGCCGAGCGCGGGCACGAACACGAGCGCCGTGCCGGCCGCGATGCCCGGCTTCGCCAGCGGCCACACCACATGGCGGAACGCCGCCCAGCGGCCGGCATAGAGATCGTGCGCCGCCTCGATCAGCCGCGGATCGAGCTTCTCCAGCGTCGAATAGATCGGCAGCACCATGAACGGCAGGAAGGAATAGACGAGACCGAGCAGTATGGCCTCGTTGGAATAGAGGAAGGTGATCGGCGTCTCGATCAGGCCGAGGCGGATGAGACCGCCGTTGAGAAGGCCTTGGTCGCGCAGGATCAGCACCCAGCAATAGGTGCGGATCAGGAGATTGGTCCAGAACGGGATGGTGACGGCGAGCACCAGAAGATCGCGCGCCGGGCGGGTGCGGCACACCATGTACCAGGCGAGCGGCAGGCCGATCAGCACCGAAAACAGCGTCGTCAGCCCCGCAAGCACGATCGAGCGGCCGAAGATGATGAGATAGGTGTCGTCGAACAAGAGGCTGTCGTCGAGGTCGCGGTCGAACAGGAAGCGCACATAGGCGTCGGCGGTGAACGGCAGCTTCACGCCGCCGTAGGCGCCCGCGGTGAGAAAGGAATAGGCCGCGGCGATCAGCATCGGCGCGACCATGAACACGAGGATGATGAGGAGGGCCGGCGCGACCATCCTCAGGGTATGATCGGCGCGGCCCGGGGTCATGACGCCACCGCGTCGTCTTCGACCGGGCGGGCGGCGTGGGCATCCCACGTGACGGTGACGGGACCGCCGACATCGAGCCCCGCGACAGGATCGCGCAGCCGCGCCTTGACGGGCGTGCCGTCGGCAAGCGCCATCTCGTAGAGCACGTCGGAACCGAGGAACGTGACGGCCTGCAGGGTGCCGGCGAGGCCGGGGCCGCCTGTCGAAAGCCGCACGCGCTCCGGCCGGACCGCGACGACGCCGCTGCCGCCCGCCGCGGCGAGCGCGGCCGGGATGAGATTGGCCTCGCCGATGAAATCGGCCACGAAACGGGTGCGCGGCCGGGCGTAGATTTCCTCCGGGCCGCCGACCTGGAGCACGGCGCCGGACCGCATCACCGCGATGCGGTCGGACATGGCGAGCGCCTCTTCCTGGTCGTGGGTGACGAGCACGAACGTTACCCCGGTCTCGCGCTGGAGGCGCTTCAGCTCGCCCTGCATCTCGCGGCGGAGCTTGAGATCGAGCGCCGACAGCGGCTCGTCGAGCAGCAGGAGCCGCGGCGCCGGGGCGAGCGCGCGGGCGAGCGCCACGCGCTGCTGCTGGCCGCCGGAAAGCTGGGCCGGGCGGCGGTTGGCGAACGTATCCATCCGCACGAGGCCGAGCACGGTGGCGACGCGGCGGCGGATCTCGTCCGCCGGCCTGCCGAGCCGCGCCAGCCCGAAGCCGACATTCTCGGCCACCGTCATGTGCGGGAACAGCGCGTAGGACTGGAACACGGTGTTGATCGGCCGCTTGTGCGGCGGGAGCGAGACGACGTCGACGCCATCGAGCCGGATTTCGCCGGTGGTCGGGTGTTCGAAGCCGGCGAGCAGGCGCAGGAGCGTGGTCTTGCCGCAACCGGACGGGCCGAGCAGCGTGAAGAACTCGTTGCGGCCGATATCGAGGCTGACGTTACCGAGCGCGGTGACGGTGCCCGCGCCGCTGCCGAAGGTCTTGGAAACCCCGGCGATCCTGACAAGCGGCCCCTCGGCGTTTCCTGCGGGCGGCGCTTCGGCAGCATTCCTGATCAAGATCGGCCCCCGCCTCCAGACGCACGCGCGTCCCACCAGCAGGTCAAATTATGACCACGCCCAAAAACCGGCCGTCAAGCGGGCGTTTCGCCAATCCGGGGGAAACAGGTTTGATTCAGACGAAACGCCGATGGGGAGCGGCGGCGATCAACCGACGCGGAAATGCAGGCGCGCGCGGTCGCTGCGGTAGACGCCGGTATAATATTCCACGGGATCGCCGGAGGCGGTGTAGGCGCAGGATTCGATGCCGATCACCGGCTGGTCGACCGGGGCACCGAGCAGGGCGGCATCCTCGCGGGTGGGCATCAGCGCCTCGAGCCAGCGGTCGGCCCGCTTGACGACGATGCCGTACTGGCGGCGCAGGGTGTCGTAGAGCGAGCGGTTCTGCATGTTGACCTGATCGAGGCCCGGCGCCAACGCCTCCGGGATCAGGGTGCGCACGATGATGCGCGGCATGCCGTCGACATGGAGCACGCGGTCGAGCGAGATCACCTTCTGGCCGCCGGCGAGCTTGAGGAGATGGCGGGCGCGCTCGTGGGGGTCGGTGACGGTCTGGCGCAGCACCTGGCGGGCGATGACCTTCTGCTTGCCAAGCAGTTCGCCGCTGAAGCCGGCCGAGGTGCCGAGGAAGTCCTGTTCCTCGCGCTGGCTGGCGACGAACGCGCCCTTGCCCTGGAGCTTGTAGATCACCCGCTCGTTGACGAGCTGGTTCAGGGCCTCGCGCACGACGGTGCGCGACACGCCGAACTCAGCGCAGAGCTCGTGCTCGGAGGGGAGCTTGGCGTGCTCGCCGAGGCCTTCCTCGTGGATGCGGGCGATGAGCGCGGACTTCACCTGCGACCACAGCGGCATGTGGGCCGGCGGCAGCGAGGACAGCGGCGACTCTCTGCCGGCCGGGGCGCCGCTCTCGTCGCGGCCGATGGTGGCCTGCCTCTTCATCGCTTGCCTCTTCGATCCCGGGCGTTCCGCCGGGCGTGCGCGGTTTTCATCGCAATGCCAGTCCGCCGCGCGCACCGCAAGTCCAAGAGCGCCGCGGGCGCCGCCGTCGTCCGGGAACGGACACGCCGGCGGGACAGGCGGCGGGCGGGCTATGCCGCCCTCGCCCAATCCATCGCGACGCCGTGGCGGGTCGCCATCAGGGTCATCGTGCCCTGAAGCTCCGCCTCGCGCCGCTCGGCGTTCCAGTGCAGCGCGTCGCCGACCACCTCGGCCAGATCCGCCAGCGTCTCGGGGGACGCGAGCCCCTCGAACGCCATCAGGGTGCGGCGCAGAACGATGTCGCCGAGGCGCTCGACGCGCTCCTGCCGGGCGAGGCAAGCGATTTCCGCCGCGGAATAGGTCGGGGCGCCAACGATAGGACGGTCGGCACCCGCCGACGCGATCGCCGTCGCCACCGCCTCCGCGCCGCTGCCGTAGCGGCCGGCGAGGTCGCGGATGCGGGCCTCCGGCAGTCCGTGGCGGGCGGCGAGCGCCCGCACCCACGCGCCGAGGGCGGCCTCGTCGGCCGGGAAGTCGCGTCCGCCGCCGACCGGGAGGGTACGGGTATCGACGCGGCGGGGGCGATGCAGCCGCCTCAGCACGACGTCGACGATCTGCTCGGCGCAGGCGCGATAGGTGGTCCACTTGCCGCCGACCAGCGTCAGGAGCGCGAACGGGCGCCCGGCGGACGGCTCGCGTTCGTGAAGCTTGTGGTCGCGGCTGATGGCGCCGGTGGCGCCGGCGCTCGACACCGGCAGCGGACGCACGCCGGCATATTGGAACACGATATCCTCGCGCTTCGGCCGGAAGCCCGGCAGCGCGGTGCGCAGCACGTCGAGGAGATAGGCGATCTCGGCCTCCGAACAGACACGGTCTGCCGGATCGTCGGTGCGGATGTCGGTGGTGCCGAGCAGGAACAGGTCGCCCGACAGCCGGTAGATCAGGCAGATGCGATGATCGGGCGTCTCGAAATAGAGCATGGTGTCGCCGAGCTCGCCGACAAGCCCGGGAGCGCGGATGACGAGATGCGAGCCCTTGGTGCCTCCCATCAGGCGCTCGCGGCTGCCGAGCACGCCGTCGACGCCATCGACCCAGGGGCCGGCGGCATTGACGACGACCTTCGGGCGGACGTGGAACTCGGCACCGCCGAT
>JAEZMP010000039.1 GCA_023442215.1 Pseudomonadota bacterium | reverse complement strand
TCGCGCCGGAAGAGTTCGAGCGCCGCACATCCAGCGTCTGGCTCGCGTTCTGGGGCGAGGTGCTGCACTCCACACGCTTCAAGCGGGTGCAGAACGTCTACCAGAAGCGCATGCTCTCCAACCTGCGCCATGCCCTGCGGCGGCTCGTGCCCGCCCGCGAGGCGGAGGCGATCGCGGTTTCCATCGCCGCGATGATCGACGGCCTGTGGCTGCGACAGACGCTCGTCACCGATATCGACGATCATGGCGCAAGCGCGCGGGCGATCGCCTCGTCGTTCGTCGACATGCGCCTCGCCACCGCAAGGGCGAGCGCGGGAGCCGACGCGCGGGCGGCCATCCACACGCAAGGAGCCATCATGAACCATATCGGCGGCCGGCACGTGGCCTCGCAGTCGGGCCAGACCTTCACCACGACTGACCCCGCCACGGGCGAAGTTCTCGCCACGCTGGAGATCGCCGGCGAAGCCGAGATCGAGGCGGCAGTCGCCGCCGCGCGCGCCGGCCAGAAGATCTGGGGGGCGATGACCGGGGCCGAGCGCGGCCGCATCCTGAAGCGCGTCGCAGACATCCTGCGCGCCCGCAACGACGAACTCGCGCTCATCGAGACCCGCGACACCGGCAAGCCGATCCAGGAAACCTCGGTGGTCGACGTCATCTCGGGCGCCGACTGCCTCGACTATTTCGCCGGCCTCGCCGCGACGCTGACCGGCGAGCACGTCGATCTCGGCCCGACCGCGTTCGGCTACACCCGGCGCGAGCCGCTCGGCATCGTCGCCGGCATCGGCGCTTGGAACTACCCGATCCAGATCGCGTGCTGGAAGTCCGCCCCGGCGCTCGCCTGCGGCAACGCCATGATCTTCAAGCCGGCGGAGCTGACGCCGCTGACGGCAATCAAGCTGGCGGAGATCATGACGGAAGCCGGCGTTCCGGACGGCGTGTTCAACGTCGTGCAGGGCTTCGCCGACACGGGACGGCTGCTGACGCGCCATCCCGCCATCGCCAAGGTGTCGCTGACGGGCGAGGTCGGCACCGGCCGCAAGGTGATGGCGGACGCTGCGGCGAGCCTGAAGCACGTCACGCTAGAGCTCGGCGGCAAGTCCCCGCTGATCGTGTTCGAGGACGCCAATCTCGACGACGCGGTCTCCGGCGCGCTCCTCGCCAACTTCTATTCGGCCGGCGAGGTCTGCTCCAACGGAACCCGCGTGTTCGTGCACAAGTCGGTGCGCGACGAGTTCCTCGCCCGCCTCAAGACGCGCGTCGAGAAGATGGTGGTCGGCGATCCCCGCGATCCCACCACGCAGGTCGGCGCGCTGATCTCGCAGGACCACATGGAGAAGGTGCTCGGCTATATCGAGCGCGGCAAGGCCGAAGGCGCCGCCGTCCTGACGGGCGGCCATCGCGTCACTGCCGGCGGGCTCGACAAGGGCGCCTTCGTCGCGCCGACGGTGTTCACCGCCTGCTCCGACGACATGGCCATCGTGCGCGAGGAGATCTTCGGGCCGGTGATGGCCGTTCTCGAGTTCGACACCGAGGACGAGGTGATCCGGCGGGCCAACGACACGCCGTTCGGCCTCGCTGCCGGGGTGTTCACCCGCGATCTCGCGCGCGGCCACCGCATGGTGGCGGCGCTGGAAGCCGGCACCTGCTGGATCAACCACTACAACGTCACGCCCATCGAACTGCCGTTCGGCGGCGTGAAGCAATCCGGCCTCGGGCGCGAGAACAGCAAGGCGGCCGTCGAGCACTACACCCAGCTGAAAAGCGTCTACGTCAATCTCGGCCCCGTCGACGCGCCCTATTGAGGCGCCGGCGAGCGGCAGGAAGTGGGGACAGTCATGGCGACGTCGACGGCTTCGGGCGGCGAGATGTTCGACTACGTGATCGTCGGGGCGGGCTCGGCCGGCTGCGTGCTGGCGAGCCGGCTGACCGAGGACGGCAAGAACAGCGTGCTGGTGCTGGAATATGGCGGCTCGGACCGCTCGATCTACATCCAGATGCCGGCGGCATTGTCGATCCCCATGAACATGCCGAAATACAACTGGCACTATGAGAGCGAGCCGGAGCCCGGGCTCGGCGGAAGGCGGATGCACTGCCCGCGCGGCAAGGTCATCGGCGGCTCGTCCTCGATCAACGGCCTCGTCTATGTGCGCGGCAATCCGCTCGATTTCGAAGGCTGGGAGGAAGCGGGCGCGGCCGGTTGGGGCTATCGCGACGTGCTGCCCTATTTCCGCCGGGCCGAGACGCGGGAGGAAGGCGGCGATGCGTGGCGCGGCGATTCCGGCCCGCTCGCGACAAAATACGGTCCGCTGCGCAATCCGCTCTATTCGGTGTTCGTGGAAGCGGCGAAGGAAGCCGGATACCCGGCGACCGACGACATCAACGGCGCCCGGCAGGAAGGCTTCGGGCGCATGGACATGACCGTGAAGAACGGCGTGCGCTGGTCGGCCGCCAATGCCTACCTGAAGCCCGCCATGTCGCGCCCCAATCTGGAGGTGCGCACCCACGCCCTGACGACGCGCGTGCTTTTCGAGGGCAAGCGCGCGGTCGGCGTCGCCTATCTCCAGGGCGACACCGAGCATGTCGTGAAGGCGCGCAGGGAAGTGATCCTCTCCGGTGGGCCGATCAACTCGCCGCAGCTCCTGAAGTTGTCAGGGGTGGGTCCGGCGGCGGAACTCGTCGCGCTCGGCATTCCCGTCGTGCACGACCTGCCGGGGGTGGGCGAGAACCTGCAGGACCATCTGGAGTTCTATTTCCAGGTCGCCTGCACCCAGCCGATCACGCTCTATGGCCAGGCGAATCTTCTCGGCAAGGCGCGGGTCGGCGCCGAATGGCTGTTGACGAAGGGGGGCCTCGGCGCGTCCAACCAGTTCGAGAGTTGCGGCTTCATCCGCTCCCGGCCGGGGGTGCGCTATGCCGACATCCAGTATCATTTCCTGCCGATCGCCGTGACCTATGACGGCCAGGGGCTGGCGAGCGAGCACGGCTTCCAGGCCCACGTCGGCCCGATGCGATCGAAGAGCCGTGGCTGGGTTCGGCTGAAATCGCGCGATGCCCGCGAGCATCCCTCGATCCGGTTCAATTATTTGAGCCACGAGGACGACATGGTGGAGATGCGCGCCTGCGTGCGCCTCACCCGCGAGATCTTCGCCCAGAAGGCGTTCGACCCCTATCGCGGCCGGGAGATCCAGCCGGGCGCGGACGTCACCTCCGACGAGGCCATCGACGCCTTCGTGCGCGCCAAGGTGGAAAGCGCCTACCATCCCTCCTGCACCTGCAAGATGGGCAGCCGCACCGATCCGATGGCCGTGGTCGATCCGGAAACGCGCGTCATCGGCGTCGAGGGGCTGCGGGTCGCGGACAGCTCCATCATGCCGCGGGTGACGACGGGCAATCTCAACGCCCCGACCATCATGATCGGCGAGAAGGCCTCCGACCACATCCTCGGCCGGGCGATGCTCGCCCCCTCGAACGCGCCGTTCGAGGCGCCGGAGAACTGGGCGTCGGCGCAACGCTGAGCCCCCCGCGGGAACCTGCCGGGCTGCGGTGGAGGGCACCGCCCTCGCCGTTCCCCTTTTCACGCCACTTTATTCCGCGCGGCCGGGCTGCTAGAACCCCGGCCATGTCTGGAAAACGGCTCCTTTCGACCCGGCTGCGAATTACCGGCCCGGCCTCCGCGTGAGGCACGGGGCCATCGTCTCGTGCGCGGAGGTCGGGGTTCCAGGGGTGCGGCGGCCATGCCGGACCGCCCCTTCGACAGACACGCCCTTCCCCGGCCGGCAGCGCTCCAGATGCGGGCGCCCGCGCCGAACCCGAGACGACCGATCATGACCGACACCAAGTCCGAGTCCGCCGCCCGCGACTATTCCGATACGCTGTTCCTGCCGGAGACCGACTTTCCGATGCGGGCCGGCCTGCCCCAGCGCGAGCCGGACTTCATCGCCCGCTGGAAGCGGCTCGATCTCTATCGCCGTCAGCGCGAGGCCTCGTCGGGCAAGCCGAAATTCGTGCTTCACGACGGCCCGCCCTACGCCAACGGCAACCTGCACATCGGCCACGCGCTCAACAAGATCCTGAAGGACGTGATCACCCGCTCGCGCCAGATGGACGGCTTCGATTCCAACTACGTTCCGGGCTGGGACTGCCACGGCCTGCCGATCGAGTGGAAGATCGAAGAGAAATACCGCGCCGCCGGCAAGAACAAGGACGAGGTGCCGGTCGTCGAGTTCCGCAAGGAATGCCGCCAGTTCGCCGAGCATTGGGTCGGCGTGCAGGGCGAGGAGTTCCAGCGCCTCGGCGTCATCGGCGACTTCGCCAACCCCTACACCACCATGGCCTTCAAGGCTGAGGCGGTCATCGCCGGCGAGCTGATGAAGTTCGCGGTCTCCGACCAGCTCTATCGCGGATCGAAGCCCGTGATGTGGTCGGTCGTCGAGAAGACCGCGCTGGCCGAGGCCGAGATCGAATACCACGACCACCAGTCGGATACGATCCACGTCAAGTTTCCGGTGACGGCCGGACCGGCGGAACTCGCCGGCGCCGCCGTGGTGATCTGGACCACGACGCCCTGGACCATCCCGGGAAACCGCGCCATCGCGTTCTCCCCGCGCATCTCCTACGGCCTCTATGAGGTGACAGAGGCGCCGGAAGACAATTGGGTGAAGGCGGGCGAAAAGCTGGTGCTCGCCGACGCGCTGGCGGAGGCCGTGTTCAAGGCCGCGCGCGTGACCGCGTTCGAGCGCCGCGCCGACGTGTCCGCTGAGGCGCTCGCCGCCGCGACCACCGCGCATCCGCTGGCTGGCCTCGGCTACGGCTTCGCCGTGCCGCTACTCGCCGGCGATCATGTGACCGACGATGCCGGTACCGGTTTCGTGCACACGGCACCGGGCCACGGCACCGACGACTTCGAGGTCTGGATGGCGAACAAGGCCGCCATCGAGGCCCGCGGCATCGAAAGCCGCATCCCCTACACCGTCGACGCCGACGGCTTCCTCACCAAGGAGGCGCCCGGCC
>JAEZMP010000702.1 GCA_023442215.1 Pseudomonadota bacterium | reverse complement strand
CGCGGATCGGCGTGAAGGCGCCGGTATAGGTCGCCGGGTTCGAGCGCGGCGTGCGGCCGATCGGCGACTGGTCGATGTCGATCACCTTGTCGAGGGCTTCGAGACCCTCGATGCGGTCGTGGGGCGCCGGGTTCTCTCGGGCGCCGTTGAGGCGCCGCGCCGCCGCCTTGAACAGCGTCTCGATGATCAGCGTCGACTTGCCGCCGCCGGAGACGCCGGTCACGGCCGTGAACAGGCCGAGGGGGATCTCCGCCGTGACGTCCTTGAGGTTGTTGCCCCGGGCGCCGACGACCTTCAGCATCCGGCCCTTCTTCGGCTTGCGGCGTTCCGCCGGCACCGCGACCTCCTCGACACCGCTGAGATAGCGCCCGGTGAGCGAGTTCGGATTGGCGATGATCTCGGCCGGGGTACCGCGCGCCACGATGCGGCCGCCGTGCACGCCGGCGCCGGGCCCGACATCGACGACATAATCCGCGAGACGAATGGCGTCCTCGTCGTGCTCGACCACGATCACGGTGTTGCCGAGATCGCGCAGCCGCTTGAGGGTGTCGAGCAGGCGGGCGTTGTCGCGCTGGTGCAGGCCGATGGAGGGCTCGTCCAGCACGTAGAGCACGCCCGTCAGCCCCGAGCCGATCTGGGAGGCGAGGCGGATGCGCTGGCTCTCGCCGCCGGACAGCGTGCCGGATGCGCGCGACAGCGTCAGGTAATCGAGGCCGACATCGACCAGGAAGGTCAGGCGCTCGCGGATTTCCTTGAGGATTCGGCCGGCGATCTCGAGCTGCTTCGGCGTCAGCAGCGGCGGCAGGCTCTCGAACCACTCCTGGGCCTGGCGGATCGAAAGCACGCCCGCCTCGCCGATATGGCGGCCGGCGATCTTCACGGACAGCGCTTCCGGCTTCAGCCTGTAGCCGTTGCAGGCCGGGCAGGGATGGTCGGACTGATAGCGCGATAGTTCCTCCCGCACCCAGTCCGAATCGGTCTCGCGCCAGCGCCGCTCGATATTGGTGACGACGCCTTCGAACGTCTTGCGGGTCTGGTAGGAGCGCAGGCCGTCGTCGAACACGAAGGTGATCGGCGTCTTGCCGGAGCCGAACAGGATGGTGTCGCGCACCTCCTGCGGCAGGTCCGACCATGGCGTCGTCATCGACACGCCGAAATGCGCCGCGATCGCCTCAAGCGTCTGGTTATAATAGGGAGAGGTATTGCCCGTGCGCGCCCAGGGCAGCACCGCGCCCTGCTTCAGCGAGAGGACGGTGTCCGGCACCACGAGGTCGGCCTCGAACGACAGCGTCGTCCCGAGCCCGTCGCAGGTCGGGCAGGCGCCGAACGGGTTGTTGAACGAGAACAGCCGCGGCTCGATCTCGGGGATCGTGAAGCCGGAAACGGGGCAGGCGAACTTCGAGGAGAAGATCACGCGCTTCGGGCTGCCGTCGGCTTCGGTCTCGCCGGCATATTCCGCGACGGCGATGCCGTCGGCGAGGCCGAGCGCGGTTTCCATGCTGTCGGCGAGCCGACTCGCCATGTCGGCACGCACCACGATGCGGTCGACCACGACGTCGATGTCGTGCTTCAGCTTCTTGTCGAGCGCCGGCGCGTCTTCGATCTCGTGGAAGGTGCCGTCGATCTTGACGCGCTGGAAGCCCTTCTTCTGCAGGTCCGCCAGTTCCTTCCGGTACTCGCCCTTGCGGCCGCGCACCATCGGGGCAAGCAGGTAGAGCCGCGTGCCTTCCGGCAGCGCGAGGATGCGGTCCACCATCTGCGAAACGGTCTGGCTCTCGATCGGCAGGCCGGTCGCGGGGGAATAGGGAATGCCGACGCGCGCCCAGAGCAGGCGCATATAGTCGTAGATCTCGGTGACGGTGCCGACGGTCGAGCGTGGATTGCGCGAAGTGGTCTTCTGCTCGATGGAGATCGCCGGGGACAGTCCGTCGATCTGATCGACGTCCGGCTTCTGCATCATCTCCAGGAACTGGCGGGCATAGGCCGACAGGCTCTCGACATAGCGCCGCTGGCCTTCGGCATAGATGGTGTCGAAGGCGAGCGACGACTTGCCGGAGCCCGAAAGGCCCGTGAACACCACCAGCTTGTCGCGGGGGATATCGAGGTCGACGTTCTTGAGATTGTGCTCGCGTGCGCCGCGAACCGAAATCCGGCGTCCTTCGAAATCGCCGCCGGCCGCATGTGCCGGTACGCCCGCGTCCGTGCCCAGGAGAGTTTGGGCGCCCGTGCCGCTATCCTGCGTCCGGGCATCGCCGGCCGACTCGAACAGGGCGTCCGTCGGCGCGGTCGCCGTCTTGCGGGCAGACGACGCGGAGCGCGCCGGGCGCGAGGCTCGGTTCGACGAAGATTCGGGCATCGGTTCGATCCTTCAGGCGCGGAAGCCGGCCTTCCGTTTGCGCGGGACCGCGCCGGGCCATCCCCCTCCGATCCGGACGCTGCTGGTCGGCGGAGGCGCCGCGGCCGGTCGCGGGACACCGTCAACTTAAGTCGTCATGCGAACAAAGCAAGCACATCGCGCGAAATTTCGTGCTTCAGGCGCGCCTCGGCTGCCCGGCGCGGCGCATCGGCCGCATCGCGACAAGGCCGAGCCCGGCTTGCGCCATCGCGGCTCGCTCTTGTAAGTCATGACGGACTTCATCAGCATGGCAAGCGACGATCGCCACACGGGCGACGCGTTCCGGCTGCAGCAGGATGGGAATGAGGGCGATGGTCGATTTCGCGGTCCACCGGCGCAAGATGATCGACAGTCAGTTGCGCACCAACGATGTCACCGATCTCGTCATCATCGCCGCGTTCGGCGCGGTCGCTCGGGAGGATTTCGTAGCGCCCGATCGCCGGGAGCTGGCCTATATCGATGTCGAGCAGCCCATCCCGGGCGGTGCCTCCCGCCGCGTGATGCTGACCCCGACGGTGTTCGCCAAGCTCGTGCAGCTCGCCGAGCCGCTGACGACCGACCGCGTGCTCGTCGTCGGCAGCGCGACGGGCTATGAGGCCGCGGTACTTTCCAAGATCGCCGGCTCGGTGGTCGCCCTCGAAAGCGATCCCGCGCTTGCCGCGGCCGCGTCGCAGCGGCTCGCCTCGTTCGGCAATGTCGTGCCGGTGACCGGCCCGCTTCCCGGCGGCTGGCCGGATGGCGCGCCCTATGACGTGATCCTCGTCGCGGGCGCCGTCGAGGCCGGGCTGGAAACCCTGAAGGGCCAGCTCGCGCTCGATGGCCGCATGGCTGTGATCGAAGGCGTGGGCGGTGCGGCGTCGGCGGTGGTCTACACCCGCGGCGATGCCGAGGTCAGCGCCCGCTTCGGCTTCAATGCCGCGTCGAAGGTGCTGCCGGGCTTCGAGAAGCCAAAGGCGTTCGTCTTCTGAGAACTGGTCCGCGCCGGCGCGC
>JAEZMP010000699.1 GCA_023442215.1 Pseudomonadota bacterium | reverse complement strand
CCGCGCCGGGAAGGAAAGACGGGAAGATCGTGTATCGCCAGTTCGCAGGTGAGCGCGACGACGACAGGGCGATCAAGCTCGCCTGGGGCGACATCCAGAACCGACACCTCGCGCTTGCTGGCGTGTCCGTGCATGTCGACATGCGCAGCTACGAGGAACGCGGGCTGACGATACCGGCCCAGCCGCACTACGGTCCCGAACGCGCGGGCCTCATGAAGCGCGGAGGCGGCATCTACGACGCACCCGCCGAGCAGGCCCGTCGCATGAAGGCCGGCGATGTGATCGCCGATGATCCGTCTCAGCTTATCAAGCTCGTAAGCGGCGAGCACGCGACGTTCACGCGCCAGGATCTTGCGAAGGCGCTGCACCGCTACGTCTCAGAGCCCGAGGTGTTCACGCGGATCATGGACGTCGTCGAGGCATCGCCGGAGCTCGTGAGGATCGGGAGCGCGGCGACGACGGTCGGCGCCGGCGGCGCGGAGAAGACCGAGCGCCAGGCCGTGTTCACGACACGCGAGATGCTTCGCACCGAGCACCGCATGGCCAAGGCCGTGGATGTTCTGATGATCCGCGAGAACTTCGCGGTGTCGGAGCGCAAGGTGCGTGACGCCATCCGTCAGGTGGAGACGCGGGATGCGCAACGCTCGTTCCGCTTCGATCCGGAACAGGTCGATGCCGTGCGTCACGTCACAGGTCGGCAGGCGATCGCGACCGTGGTCGGCTACGCCGGCGCCGGCAAGTCGACGCTGCTCGATGCGGCCCGGATCGCATGGCAGGCAGACGGGCGCCGCGTGTTCGGTGCGGCCCTCTCCGGCAAGGCAGCCGAAGGTCTGCAGGACTCGTCCGGCATCGACTCCCGCACGATCGCGTCATGGGAACTCGGCTGGAAGAACGGCCACGGTCTCCTGCAGAAGGGTGACATCTTCGTCGTCGACGAGGCCGGCATGGTCTCGTCCGAGCAGATGGCGCGTGTCATCGATGTCGTGCGCGACGCCGGCGCGAAGCTCGTCCTGGTCGGCGATGCGATGCAGCTCCAGCCCATCCAGGCCGGCGCCGCATTCCGTTCAATCGCCGATCGAGCGCCGCCCGTCATCCTGTCGGGTATCCGCAGACAGCGCCTCGCATGGATGCAGGATGCGACGCGCGACTTCGCCAGTGGCGATGCGGAACGTGTGACCAGGGCGCTCGCCGCATATGCCGACGCAGGAAAGATCAAGCAGACCGAGACACAGGCCGACGCCATCGCCGCGATCGTCTCCGACTGGAGCGCGGCCCGCTCCGAACTCGTTGCGGAAAAGGCGCAAAGGGACGAGACGATCCGGGGCGACGAGCTGCTCGTGCTCGCGCACACCAACAAGGCCGTCCTGGAACTCAACACGGGAATTCGTGAGCGCCTGATCGCCGACGGCCATCTCGCCCACGGACCGGAGGTCGAGACCGAGCGGGGTATCCGCGACTTCGCCGCCGGCGACCGCATCGTCTTTCTCAGGAATGCCAAATTCATCGACCCGGCGCGGCCGGACCTCGGCCTTCAGGTCGTCGAGAACGGACGGCTGGGTACGGTGACGGCCACCACAGACGATGGCAACCAGGTCCGCATCGATGCGCGCCTCGACAACGGCCGTGATGTCTCGTTCACGCCAGAACTCTATCGCAATGTCGACCACGGCTACGCCACGACGATCCACAAGGCCCAGGGTGCGACGGTCGATCGCGTCTTCGTTCTTGCTTCCCCGATGATGGATCAGCACCTCACCTATGTCGCGATGTCACGCCATCGGCACGACGTCGCGATGTACGCCCCTGTCGAGACGCTGAAGGAACAGGTCGACTACAGGAAGGGGCTTGTGGGCGTTCTCGTCGGCGCCGGCACGGCCCGCTTCAGCGACGACATCGATGCGACGCCGAGCCCCTACGCGGATTTCCGACTGCGGACCGGACAGCTTCACCGTGCATGGGGCGCCGCTATTCCGGATGCGCTCGTCGAGGCGGGTGCTGACGTCGGCGACGTCGTCAGCCTTCAGCTCCTCGGCAAGGAGACGGTATCGGTGACCGTCACCGTGCGCGATCCGGAGACCGGGGAGCGCCGCCAGGAAGAGCGGGAGGTTCTTCGCAACACGTGGAAGGCCGACCGGGTCGATGCTCTGACGGAGGGTTCGGCATCCACCCTGCTGCGGGCCATGATGGGACGCGCGCCGCAGCGGCCCGATTACGCGAGCGGTATCGTCGGTGAGATCGCCGCGAGCGGGTCCCGGCCCTATCGCGACGAACCTGACGCTCGGCAAAGTCCCTTCGTCGAACTGCGGTTGGATGACGGCCGCTCCCACGTCGTCTGGGGGGCCGGCGTTCCCGCGGCGCTGGAGGCCGCCGGCGTCGGCGTGGGCGACACGATCCTGCTGCGGCAGTCGGGCCGCGAACGCATGCCGGTGCCGGTCAAGATGGCGGATCCGGAGACCGGCGAGGAACGTTGGGGCGAGAAGACGATCGAGCGGCAACTCTGGTCGGCCGAGCGCGTCGAGCCGAGGGCCGTGGAGGCGAAAACAGAGGCGATCGACCCCGCCGCATCGGAGCGGGAAGCGAAGGTCGAGGCCCCCGACAGGCCGGCGGTATTCGTTCCGCTGGCCGAGCGGCTGTCCCGGTCCGGCGCCAAGACCACCACGCTCGACTTCGAGCACGAGGACGCCTACCGCACGGCGATCCGCGACTTCTGCTATTCCCATGCTGTCGAGCGGAGCGATCCGCGTTCCGTCGGCGCGCGCCTCACAGCCTGGATCGAGACACAGCGCGACCGCCTCGCAGAGACATGGAACCGCCTCGAGCACGCGATCCATCGCATCACGCGCGGAGAGCAGGTGGAGGAGCCGCAGCTCCAGCAGGACCAGGCGCGATCCGTCGACGGCGTTGTGCCGGCGGACACCGCAACCCAGGCGCCCTCCCCGGCCGAGGCCGCGCCGGCAGCCGAGCGGCCCAGCGCCGCCATCCCCGCGACGGTCGATCACGACAAGGCGGTCGTTGAAGCAGCCCGCGAACGCCAGCTGGCCAGCCCGGGCTGGATCGATGCGACGTCGCAGCTCCACGCCATTGCCGCCCTCGTCTACCGGGATCCGGAAGCCGCGGTTGAGGCCCTCGCCTCCTCCGCGGCGCGCTATCGCGGAGAAACCCGTGGTCTGGGCGAACAGGTGGCCATGCGGCCGGAGGCCTTCGGGACGCTCCGCGGCGAGGCCGGCATCAAGTTCGATGGCGGCAGGAACCATTCAGAGCGCGCGGCCGCCCTCGCCGCCGTCGGCGAGTTGGCGGCCATGACGCGCAACCTCGCCATCGCCTTCCGTAAGGAAGAGCCGCGCTTCATCGCCATCGAGGAGCGTCGGCGAAAGCACATGGCGATCGAGGTCCCTGCGCTCTCCCCAGACACCGCGGCTCGCATGCGCGATCTCGGCACGCTCCTGCGCAACGGTGGCGAGGACGCATGGCGCCAGGGCTACGAACTCCTGCGGGCCGACACCGGCCTGGTGCGCGAGGTCGACACCGTGAACCAGGCCATCGTCGACCGATACGGCTTCAGCGCCTTCACGAACAAGGCTGACGAGCGCGTCGCCGCCCTCGTCATGGATCGGACGCTGCCGGAGAACCGCGAGGCGCTCGCGGACTTCGCCGGCATCCGCCGCTTCGCCAGCCAGCTGCAGGCTGACCGCACCCGCGAAGAGAGGCAGACTGCGGCGATCGCCAGCGGCGAGCTCAGGGTTCTGCCGCTTCAGCGCAAAGGACCGGACTACGATGGAGGCTTCGTGGCGGAGGTCGTTGCCATCGGCAAGGCGCCCTTCCGGGACGACCCGCAGGCGAAGCCATCGGCCTATGTCGATCTGCGCCTCGAGGATGGCAAGGACCATCGCATCTGGGGCGCCGGCGTGCCGATCGCGCTGACGAAGGCTGGCGCGGCGCCCGGCGATCTTGTTCGTCTCGCCAGGGCCGGAAAGGAAGAGATCGTCATCGGCCGCGAGCAGGTGCGCGTCGAGGACACCGGAGAAGCCTACGTCAAGGAGACGGTCGCCGACCGTGTCGCGTGGTCGGCCGAGAAGCTCGAACGGGCTGCCGCGCTGCGGACGGAAGGCGAGCCGTTGACCGAAGCCGTTCCGGGGACTGAAGCCCAACCTGTGGCCGAGGCAGCGCCGGAGGCCACATTGCTGGCGCCGGCGTCCGACGGCCTCGAAGCCGCGTCCGCACGTGCAGAGCGCGCCCCGGCCGAGTTGCCGCCGCCGGCGCCCGAATACGTGCCGCCGCTGATCCCCGCCGTCGACCTCGGCACGGCGGACATCGGCGCACTCGCCCACGAAGCAGCGATACGGCACACCCGGGTTGTCGGTGAACTGCGCGACCTCGAGCGGGTGGCCGCGATGATGGTCAAGAACCCCGATCGCCTGGTCGCCGATATCCGCGCATCCATCGCTCTTCCCGAGCCGGAGTTCCTTCAGGGCGTGAGAGCACGGACAGCCGGCCCCGCCGCTTACGGCGGTCTGCGTGGTGACACGGGCTGGCTGGTGTCGAAGCAGATGAAGGCCGAGCGGGAAATGGCCACGGAAGCAGGTCCCAAGGTGATAGCCTACGGGACCCGCATGAAGGAGAACTACGACCAGCAGGTTCGCCTCGCGACAGCGGCCGAGCTCGAACGCCGTGAACTCCTCCGGATCGAGATCCCCGGGCTGAGCGAGACAGCCCGAACCGCTCTTCTCGTGCTCCACCGGGCGGGAGGGCAGGACCAGGCGGCACGCGATCGGCTCAGCGACAACCCTGCGATCGCGGCAGAAGTCCGGGCCTTCACAGCCGCGGTCTCCCAGCGGTTCGGTCAGGGCACCGGCGCCGGCGATCGGATGGACAGCAAGATGCCGCCGGATGTTCCGGTGAGCGACGAGATGCGCGACCTGGTGCGAGCTGCGGGCCGCAGTGCGGCCGAGGAGCGGCGGGCGGAGAGCCAGCGGCTTGCGGAGGAGCAGGCCCGCACGCGCAGTCTGGATCGAGGTCCACGACTATAGAACAAACCCGCCGAGGGCCGGAGTTCTTGGCTACGCTCGGTCGGCATGAGCTCAATAGCTTTTTCTTCCCCAAGTGGCTTACATAGGCAGCAAGGCGTCTAGGACGGCGTATGCAACAGGTCGAACAACTCCAGCAGTCACGTCCATCCCGAAGCTCGGCATCCGTTCTCCCGACGTCTCCCATCGAACAACCTTTTCGCACCAGGTCCGCGTGTCCACATCCAGACCATCGGCCTGAGCCATCAGACGAGGAAGACTTGCGGCGTCAGCGCATGTGGGTCGGTCATTCAGGTGGGCGCGTAGCCGTTCGAGGGCGCCCGGCGAAGTCATCAGGCGTCGAACGATAGGTTCAACGG
>JAEZMP010000692.1 GCA_023442215.1 Pseudomonadota bacterium | reverse complement strand
TCCCTCTGGTTTTTGTGGATGGCGATGCGTTGCGTTCAGCCGGCGAGGCAGGCCGGACCGAGCGGTTCGTAGATCTTGTAGGAAAGGACGAATTCCTGGTGGCCGAGCGCCTCGGAGCGCGTCGGCGTGCCGGAGGCCGCGGCGATCACCGCCTCGACGAGGCGGCGGCCGACATCGGCCACGCTCTCGACGCCGTCGGCGATGGTGCCGCCGTTCACGTCCATGTCGTCCTCCATGCGGCGGAAGACCCGTGAATTGGAGACGCCCTTGACGACCGGGGCCACCGCCTGACCGACGACGGAGCCTGCCCCCGTCGTGAACAGGATCAGGTGACAGCCGCTCGCGACCATCTCGGTGATGGTCTGGGTGTCGTTGATGTTGGGGATGCCGTAGCGAACCGGCCCGTCATTAACCGTGTCCATCAGGTAGAGCCCGGGGCCGGACGGGCGGTCGCCGGGCTTCAGCAGGCCGCTGATCGGACGAGAGCCGCTCTTGGCATAGGCGCCGAGCGACTTCTCCTCCAGCGTCGAGAGGCCATATTTGATGTTGCCGCCGCCGAAGCTGCCGTGGCCGAGCGCCCGGTAATAGACATCGGCCTTCCGCACCGCCTGGCGCAGGGCATCGGCGAGTTCGGCCGTGATCGCGCGGGCGGCCATGTGCTCCTCGCAGCCGAGCAGCTCGCAGGTCTCCTCGAACATCACCGTGGCGCCGGCATCGACGAGGCGGTCGCTGGCATTGCCGACTGCCGGATTGATGGTGACGCCGGACAGGCCATCCGAGCCGCCGCACTTGGTGCCGACGACGAGATCCTTCAGCGCGAGCGGAACCATCGGCGCCGCGCGAAGGCCGGGCAGCGTCGCCTCGACCCACGCCCGCCCGCGCGCCACGGTAGCCCGGGTGCCGCCGCAGGACTGGATGGTGACGAGTTCGACAGGACGGCCGCTCGCCGCGATCGCATCCCTGAGCCGCGTGCGCTGAAATTCCTCGCAGCCGAGCGAGACCAGCAGCACCGCCCCGACATTCGGGTGGGTGGAGAGGTCCTCCATCATGCGCTGGGCATAGTCGCTCGGATAGCAGCCCGGGAAGCCGATGAGCTGGACGCCGGCCTCCTGATAGGGCGCGGCGACGGCGCGGGCGACATGGTGGGCGCACTCGACCAGATAGGCGACGAGCAGGTAGTTGCGGATGCCGTGGCGCCCGTCGACGCGCGGATAGCCGCGCATCCCGGTCGTGTCGAATGCGGCGATGGCCTCACTCATAGTGGTCCTCGTCATTGTCGAGATACCGGCTTGCGACGTTGTGGACGTGGACGAGATGGCCGGCGGCGATGTCGGCGCGCGCGACGCCGACCGGCATGCCGCAGCGCACGATGTCGCTGCCGGCGGCGATGAGGCGGAGCGCGATCTTGTGGCCCTGCGGGATCGCCTCGGCGGCGTTGAGCGACACCCCGTCGAGGCTCGTCGCGCCCGCGCCCGCCGCGATGTCCGTGAGCGCGATGCCGACATTGTCGCCCGCCCCCAGCACCACCATGGTGGCCGGGGTCCGCATCGGCGTCGGTGGGATCCGGCCCGCGTCGCTCATCGCCCGCCCCGCCTCATTCCGCCACGAGATTGGGCGTGCCGATGCCGCGCAGCATGGCGAGTGTGGCGGCGCGGTAGTGCTGCCGCACGTCACGGGTGGGCGGACGGCAGCGGCTGGACGGCAGGCCGACGAGTTCCATGCACAGCTTGTCGAGATAGCCGTCGCCGCTGGTGAAATCGCGCTCGATCTCCACCCACAGCTTGTAGAACGGCATGGCCTCGTCGACGAGCATGCGGGCGACTTCGGCATAGTTCGCGGCGCCGATCTCGCGCACGAGCTTCAGCCCCCATTCCGGCCAGAAATTGCAGAGGTGGACTTCGAAGGCGCGCGCGCCGAGCGCGGGCATGGCGCTGAACGCGAAGAACAGGTTGTTGTCGATGATGGTGAAGCGCCGGGAGAAATGCGCCGCCACGCTCTCGAACTCCATGGCGTCGGTGCGCGGCGTCGCCCACTTGAGGCCGACGACATTGGGGATCTCGGCCAGCCGCTCCACCATGCGGAAGGAGATGTTCGTGGTGTTCCAGAAGGTGTTGTAGATGATGATGCCGATCTTGGGCGCGGCAGCGGCGGCGGCGCGGACGAACTCCTCGAAGTCGGCCTCGGTGTGGCTGAAATAGACCGGGCACGAAACCTGGATGAAGTCGGCGCCGATCTCCTGCGCCGCCCGGGCAAGGCGCACGAGTTCGAGCGTGCTCGTGGTCTGCGCCCCCATCGCCACGGGCACGCGCCCGCCGACCTCGTCGATGACGACCTGCGCGACGCGCACGCGCTCGTCGAAGGTCATGGTGGAGAAGTCGCCCGCGGCGCCGCCGGCCAGGAACACCGCGGTATCCGCCGTCAGCCCGCCGTCGATGAGGAAGCGCACATAGGTGCGCAGCACCGCCTCGTCGACGGGAAAGCCGTCCTCGTCGCGAAACGGCGTCGGCACGGTGACGTAGCAGCCTTCGAGCTTCTTCCTGAGGATTTCCGTCTGCACGTAAGAACTCCGCCGCTCGCCGCGCACGCGCGCCATCCCTCGCCCACGGCCGCACGGCCGAAGGCGTTCACGGACGGACCCGTCGCGTGCCTACCAGATTGTCATGTCAGGGAGTTTCGCGGTCCCGCAGGTCCTCGCCGGCGGCCCGCCGAAACATTCCGTGACCCAATAGTGACGGCAAAACCCCGAATGAATTGACAGATTTGGACTGATTGTTGATCTTTCCGGTCACACCGCGCATCGACGGGACGGCCCATGCCCACCACGCACGTTGCCAGCGAGACGCCCGGCCTGCGCGAGGGCGGCGTTCCCACGTTCAATTTCATCCTCCAGCCGGAATTCCCGCTGAACGCGCTGGTGCTGGCGAGCGAGGCGCTCAGGATCGCCAACCAGAACAGCGGGCGCGAGATCTTCCGCTGGCGCTTCGTCTCCGAGGACGGCGCACCGGTGCGCGCGAGCAACGGTCTGTGGATGTCGGCCGACGACAGCCTGCATGCGATGCCGGCGGCCGACTTCTACCTCGTGTTCGAGGGCAACCTGCCGATGCAGCGCAATTCCTCGAAGCTGCTGAACCAGTTGCGCACGGCCGCGCGGTTCGGCGCCACCATCGGCGCCGTCGATACCGGCACCTTCGCGCTCGCCCAGGCGGGGCTGATCGACAGGCGCGAGGTGGTGCTGCACTGGGAAGCGGTGCCGGCCTTCCGCGAGCGCTTTCCGGGGGTCGGCGTCAACGGCCAGATCTACCTGATCGACGGCCAGCGGCTGACCTGCGCCGGCGGCATCGCCACGCTCGACATGATGCTCGACCTGATCGGGCGGCTGAAGACGCCGACGCTCGCGAGCGAGGTGGCGAACGCCCTCGTCTACGCCCCGCGGCCGGCGGCCACCCCGCAGCGGCTTGACGACCTGCCGGGCGGCGCGCGCAAGCCGGTGCTGTCGGACCGCATCGTTGCCCTGATGGAACGCAATCTGGACTTCCCCCTGCCGCTCGACGAGATCGCGGAGCGGCTGGAGGTCTCGCCGAAGACGATCCTGCGCGAATGCCGGCGCAGCTTCGACGAGACGCCGATGCGGCTCTATCTGCGCATCCGCCTGCAGGCCGCGCGCAACATGCTGTTCTACGAGGAATTCGGCATCAAGGACGTCGCCACCGCCTGCGGCTTCTCCTACCCGAGCGTGCTGTCGCGCGCGTTCCACGCCCAGTTCGGCATGACGCCGCGGGACTTCCGCGCCTCGCTGCGCCGCCAGCAGAGCCAGACCTACCGCCCCGAGGTGCGCCGCCTCTCCATCACCCCGCCCACCGACCAGAGGAACGGCCCGGACGCGGATGGATGAGGGAGGCATCTACGAGACCGAACGCCGGCTGCTCTACGTCGCCTGCACCCGGGCGCGCGAGCACCTGATGCTGACCGGCGTCGTGCCGGCATCGGAATATCTGGCGGATTTCACGGCCTGAGCGCGTCGGGGCCGGCCTCCGGGCCGGGCCGTTCGATGCCGTGCAGATGCCGCGTCAGCAGGTGCGTCGCGCGCGGGTGATCGCGCGACTTGAGGGCCGCATGGATCTGCCGGTGCTCGAGATTGGAGCGCGGCTGCCAGCCCGCGGAGCGCTCCATCGCAATCACGATGCGCGAATGGGCGAGACGAAGCTGCCCGAGCAGCGATAGCAGCCATTTCATGGGACATGGCGCCACCAGCGCGGCATGGAACGCACGGTTGGCGCGCTCCCATTCCACGATCGAGCCTGCCCGCTCGCCGGCTTCCACCGCCTGTTCGATCGCCGCGAGGTGGCGGGCGCCGTAGGCCTTGCCGACATGGCGAAAGGCGAGCAGCTCCAGCGCTGCGCGCATCTCGATCACCTCCTGCTGGTGGATCGCATCCATGGGCGCGACGCGGATGCCGCGGCGGGGCTCGCTGACCGCGAGGCCCTGCGCGCGGACGAAATGGAGCGCCTCGCGCGCCGGCACGTGGCTCGCCCCGAATTCGGCCGCGACATGGTCCTGGCGCAGCGGCGCGCCCGGGGCGAGTTCGCCCGCCACGATCCGTTCGATCAGGGCTTCGGCGATGCGCTCCGCGACGGCGGGCGCGCGTGGGGGATCGGCCTCGATCATAGATTATCTATCACATTTGGCGATGCGAGACAAAGATTCGCCTGCTAACCTCATCTTTGTCGACAGAATCATAGATAATTTCTTTCGTCACCCCCTCATTCAGGAGAATGCCATGTTCCCCGCGCCAGACCGCGCGCCGGCCGAAGCCGTCTCGCCCGCCGACTCTGTGTCGCCGGCCATTTCCCCTGCCCTGCTTCGAACCCTTCACCCCGCGCTTCGCCTGCCGGCCCTCGTCCTCGCCGGCAGCCTCGTCATGGTGTTGTCAGCCAGGGCGACCGTTCCGTTCTGGCCGGTTCCGATGACCCTGCAGGTATTCGGCTCCCTGCTGCTCGCCGGCCTGTTCGGCGGGCGGACCGCCGGCCTGATGGTGCTCGCCTATATCGCCGAGGGGGCGGCCGGCCTGCCGGTGTTCGCCAACAGCCCGACCGCCGGCGCCGGCCTTGCCTATCTCGCCGACCCGACCGGCGGATATCTCGCCGGCTTCGCGGTCGCGGCGTTCGTCGCCGGCAGCTGGATCGAACGGCGAGGATTGGGCGGCTCGTGGCGGATGCTCGTGCCGATGCTGGTGGGGCTCTGCCTCGTCTATCTGCTCGGCGGGCTGTGGCTGACGCAGTTCGTCGGCGTCTTGAAGGTCGCGACAGTCGGCATCCTGCCGTTCCTGCCGGGCGACCTCGTCAAGGTCGGGCTCGCGACAGCTGCCTGCATCGCCGTGCGCGACATCGCCCGGAGGGTGCGATGACCGCGCAGCGGCCGACGCCCGCGGTACCGGAGCCGGCGATCCGCAGCGACTGGAGCCGGGAGGAGATCCGCGACATCCACGATCTTCCGCTGCCGG
>JAEZMP010000673.1 GCA_023442215.1 Pseudomonadota bacterium | reverse complement strand
GCTGCCTGCGAGCGGGTCTCTGGCTGGGTCATGTCGGAGGTCGTCTCTTCGGCGAGAAAGTCCGCGGCCAGTGCTTCCTCGACAGCGGAAAGCGCGGCGTCGGTCAGGTCGGCGGCAGGCGCAGCGGCATCGGCGTCCGCACCCCTTGCGGCGGCGTTGCCTTCGACGGCGGCGCCACCGGCGGACGGCTTCGGGGCGGACGCGGCGTCGGAGGTCTGGGTCGCCAACGGGGTCTGGGTCGCCATGGGTCTTCTCTGCCTCGCGTCCGTACTCTTGAACAAACCGTCCGGTCCCGGTGCCGGGTCGCTGCCGGCGGCCGAAACGGCCCGCCGCCCCGCCTTTTCCGCACGCCGGACCCTTCCGGCCGCGCGGAAGGCGGCACCATGACCGGGTGACCCTACCGGCTAAAACCTGACACTTGGTTCCCAAGCATCGATGCAATTTTATCCAACGGTGGTTCCATCCGACGTCACGTCCGGCCCCGGCGGCGAGCGCAGGAGCAGTCGCCCGCCGCAGCCGGACGGGAGCCGCGCTGCCGCCCGCGACACACATCCGGTTTCGCGCCGGTGCCCGATCCGAAACGTCGCACGCCGGATCGGCAGCGCCGCGATCCGCCTGCGTCCGAGCCATGCGGGGAACGCCGGCCGGACGTTCTCCACAACCTTTATGTTAACGAATTGTTAGGGGTCGCGAAACTGTCTTGCATATTTGCCGCGCCGCACGGTTAACGCGGCGACTCGGCCGAAACGCCGCGATGCGCTTGACGGTGCGGCGGAAGGCGTTATTCCCAGACGAAGGCCGGACATGGGAAATGGACGGCGAGACGAAGGCGGTCCTCCGCCTGGCGGCATCCGTTCCCCGAACGGCGCCTGCGTCCATCGACATCGCGGGTCCGGACGGCAGCCGGCTCGCCTTCATCCGTCTACCGGCGGGCGGTCCGCGGAGCTCGGTCGCGCACGCCCCGCCGCAGTGAAAGTCGCGTCATGGCCCGGATCACATACATTACCTTCGACGGAACGACCTACGAGGTGGACGCCGCCCCCGGATCGACCGTGATGGAAAACGCGGTGCGCAACGATATTCCCGGCATCGACGCGGAATGCGGCGGCGCGTGCGCCTGCGCCACCTGCCACGTCTATGTGGAGCCGGAGTGGATGGAAGCCGTCGGTCCCGCCGAGCCGATGGAAGAGGACATGCTGGATTTCGCCTACGATGTCCGTCCGAACTCGCGGCTGTCCTGCCAGATCAAGGTCACGCCGGAACTCGACGGCCTCGTGGTCCATACGCCGGAGCGGCAGGCCTGAGCGAAAAGCCCGCGGAACAGCAGGCCTGACCAACGACAGGCCTTAACAGCGGCAGGCCTGAACAGCGGCAGGCCGGATCGCGGCCTGCACCGGGCGAAACCTGAAGCAAAACGGTGAAATCCGGGCGGCGCTTTGCGCGGCCCGGTAGTCAGCCCCTGAAACCTCGGTCGAAGCATCAGCGCTTCAAGTCGTGTTCCGTCTACCGATCCCGGAAGGGGCGGCGGGCTGGAAGAGGGCTGTGTCCTTCGCGGCCGATACGGGCCGGTGCTGTGCCAGATCGCACGACGGTCCGTTCAAAGGCCGCTCCGTCCCACGCCAGCTCTGCCGGCTCGATGCCCGCCCTTTGGCCTCTATTTCACACGAGGCCGAAGACGATGGCTCCCAGGAACGCGAACGCCACGGTGACGAGAACGGCATTGACGCTTTTGGCGACTGTCATCGTGCCGTCTCCCCTTGTTCTCATTAACGCCATATTAACGCGGATGGCGCGCTGCGCGAAGCGCTTTATGACACAAGCGGCGCGATAAAGTCGATAGCCTCTCTATATTTCTCGTGGAAAGCGGCCGGGTGTCGTGAGAGACGGGCGTCGTGAAGCGGCGTTGGCGGCGGCCCCTGCCGCAGGTTGCGGCGACGGTCCGCGCCGATCCCCGTCTCCGTTAACCGCGCATTTGCCGCCGTCCGGGACACTCCTGCCATGCATTGGCGCAGGACTGTTCCCCTCATCGCCGCGACGATGGTCATCGTCCTGCTCGCGGGTTGCGCGACCGGCCTTTACCGGTCGAACCAGCGTGCCGCCTGGCGAACGGCGGCCGAGCGGCAGTGCGTCGCCTCGGGCGTCGTCCGGCCGAGCGCCTACGTGCAGCGGATGCCCCCGATCCGCGGGCCGGGCATCTGCGGCGCGGAATATCCCTATCGCGTCAGTGCCGCGCTCGGCGGGCAGGTCGGCTTCAGCCAGAAGGCGGTGCTGACCTGCATGATGGTGCCGGCGATCGACACCTGGGTGCAGAAATATCTCCAGCCGGCGGCGCGCTCGCTGTTCGGCACGGAGCTGGTGCAGTTGCAGCTTTACGGCAGCTACTATTGCCGGGGCCGCAACGGCGCCACCAGCGGCGCGCTGTCGGAGCACGGCTTCGCCAATGCCGTCGATGTCGGCGGCTTCGTGTTCGCGGATGGCCGGCGCATCGAGGTCAAGCAGGACTGGCGCGGCGGAAGCCCGGACGAGCAGCAGTTCCTGCGCTACGCCCAGCGCTCGGCGTGCCTGATCTTCCGCACCGTCATCGGCCCGGATGGCGATAGCGCCCACCAGGACCATCTGCATCTCGACCTCGCGCGGCAGGACCGCGCGTTCCGCCGCCACGTCTGTTCCTGAGGCCCGCCGCGAGGGCGGTGTCTTATTGCGCCGCCGGAACCGCCCCGCTGGCGCCGGAAGCGGGCGCCGCGGCCTTCACGATCGCCGTCGCCGTATCCCCGGAAGCCTTGTCCCCGGAGGCCTTGGCCTGTGAAGCCTTGGCCGCCTTCGCGTCGGCGATCCTGTCGTAGCGGGCGGTGTCGCCTGGGTGGTCGATATAGCAGCTCGACGCCGCAACCGGCTTGCCGGCCGCGATCAGGTCGCTGACCGTGGCGAAGCCGTAACCTGCCGCCTTGAGGCGCGCGATGACCAGCGGCAGGCCCTCGCGCGTGTGCTTGCCGTTGCCGTTGGCGTGCATGACGATGATCGAGCCGGGATGCACCTGCCGCATCACGTTGTCGGCGATCGCCTTGGCGCCGATATCGGCCGGATCGCCGGAGACCACGTCCCACTGGATCACGACCTCGCCGTTGGCATTCGCCGCGGCGAGGGAAGCGGCCGAGCACGAGCCGTAGGGGAAGCGGAACAGCGACAGCTTCGACACCGGCGTCGCGGCGGGGCAGGCCGCGACGCTCGCCGTCTTCGCCGCGTCGATGGCAGCCTGGGCGGTCAGGATTTCCCGGCTCATCCGGCTGTCGTCGGCGGCGTGCAGGTTGGCGTGGTCCCAGGAATGGTTGCCGATCTCGAACAGCGGGTCGGCCGCGATCTGCCGCGCCCGCTCGGGGTGGGTTTCCAGCCACTTTCCGCCGGCGAAGAACGTCGCCGGCACGCCTTCCTTGCGCAGCGTGTCGAAGATCGGCCCGTCATAGCCGGCGACCTGGCCGCCGGTCTCGCAGAGGTCGAAGGTCAGCGCCACCAGCTTCACGCCCTTCGGCAGATCCACCCGCCGGATCACACCGGAAAGCGGCCCCGTGACCGCCGGGCCGGCGACCGCCGGTGGCGGCTGGCTCACTCGGTCGGCAGCGGTCGCGCGGCGGGGCGTCCGTTCGCCGGGTTGAAGCGCGTAGCTCTCCGGCGTCCAGCACTGGGCCGG
>JAEZMP010000664.1 GCA_023442215.1 Pseudomonadota bacterium | reverse complement strand
TCGAAGCCGGTCGCCACCATGCGCCGGTCGCCGACGAGCGCGCGCACCGCCGCCAGCCGCTCGGCGAGCGGCGCGGCGCCATTGGCCTTCAGCGGATTTCCCGGCGTCACCACCCACCACAGCCGGTCGAGCCCGAGGCGCTTCAGCGCCGTCTCGGCGACGTGGAGGTGGCCATGGTGCGGCGGATCGAACGAACCGCCATAGAGCCCGATCCGCTCGCCGGGAAAGAACGCCGGCAGCGCGCCGCGCCGCCCGGCGGCCTCGCTGCCGGCGGGCCCGGTCCCCGCGCGAGACGGCCTGCCAGCGTGCGACATCACCCGCGGATCTGCCCCGATCCGCGGACGCGGTACTTGAAGCTCGTCAGCTGCTCGACCCCGACGGGGCCGCGCGCGTGCATCCGGCCGGTGGCGATGCCGATTTCCGCGCCCATGCCGAACTCGCCGCCATCCGCGAACTGGGTGGAGGCGTTGTGCAGCACGATGGCGGAATCGACTTCCGCCATGAACCGGTCGGCGGCGGCCTGGTCGTCGGTGATGATCGCGTCGGTGTGGTGCGAGCCCCACCGGTCGATGTGGGCGATGGCGGCATCGAGCCCGTCGACCACGGCGACCGAGATCACCGCGTCGAGATATTCGGTGCTCCAGTCCTCGTCCGTCGCCGGCTCGGCGGCCGGGAAGGCGGCGCACACGGCCTCGTCGCCGCGGATGCGGCAGCCGGCGTCCGCGAGCGCCTGAAGCAGCGGCACGAGGTGCGTGCCCGCCACGGCGCGGTCGACCAGCAGCGTTTCGGCCGCGCCGCAGATGCCGGTGCGCCGCATCTTGGCGTCGACGACGATATGTTCGGCCATGGCGAGGTCGGCGGACTTGTCGACATAGACGTGGCAGAGGCCTTCGAGATGGGCGAACACCGGGACGCGTGCCTCTTCCTGCACCCGCGCGACGAGGCTCTTGCCGCCGCGCGGCACGATCACGTCGATGGCGCCGTCGAGGCCCTTCAGCATCAGCCCGACGGCGGCGCGGTCGGCGACGGGAACGAGCTGGATGGCGTCCGCCGGCAGGCCGGCGGCCTCGAGCCCGCGCACGAGGCAGGCATGGATCGCCCGCGACGTGGCGAGCGCATCCGAGCCGCCGCGCAGGATCACGGCGTTGCCGGCCCTGAGGCAGAGCGCGCCGGCATCCGCCGTCACGTTCAGCCGGCTTTCGTAGATCACGCCGAGGGGCGTGCGCACCCGTTCGATGACGAGGCCGTTCGGCCGCGTCCACGACGAGACGACGGATCCGACGGGATCGGGCAGTGCGGCGATGGCCTCCAGCGCCTCGGCGATCGCCTCGACGCGGGCGGCGTTCAGCGTGCCCCGGTCGATGAAGGAGGCGATCTGGCCGGCCGCCTTCATCGCGGCGACGTCGCCCTCATTGGCGACGAGGATGTCGGGCGTCCCGGCCCGGACCTCGGCGGCCATCGCCTTCAGCGCGGCAGCCTTGGCCGCGTCCGAGGCGAGCGCCAGCCGGCGCGCGGCGGCGCGGGCGCGACGGCCGATATCCGCCATCAGGTTCATCACGTCCGCCGGCGGCGCGGCCGGCGCGTCCGCGGGGCGGCCGGCGGGAACGGCTTCGGGCTCGGTCAGCATGGCTGGCTCTCCTCGGGACGCAGGCCGGCTTGGGGACGCAGGCCGGCTTCGGGACGCAGGCCGGCTTCGCCCGGTCCGGACGAGCCCTGCGCCGTGTGCGAAGGGGCTGCCGCAAGCGCGGCGAGCGCCACCTCGTCGAGGGCGAGGTCGTCGCGGTGGATCATCTCGGCGCGGCCGACGAAGCCGATGATCTCCTCGATCTCGCGGCTGTTGCGGCCCATGATGCGCACCGCGTGGTCGTAATCGTAGGCGACGAGGCCGCGGCCGATCTCGCGGCCCGACGACTTCGCCACCACGCGCACCGCATCGCCGCGGCTGAAGGCGCCGGCGACGGCGACGACACCGGCCGGCAGCAGGCTGCGGCCGCGGGCGAGCGCGGCGACGGCGCCGTCGTCGATCATCACGCTGCCGTGGGGATCGAGCGAGCCGGCGATCCAGGTCTTGCGGGCCAGCGTCGGGGTGGCGTGGGCATCGAACCAGGTGAAGCGCGCGCCGCTGTCGAGCGCGGCGAGCGGGTTCAGTGCCTTGCCGGAGGCGATCACCATCGCCGTGCCGGCGGAGACCGCGATCCTGGCGGCGTCGATCTTGGTCTTCATGCCGCCGCGGGAGAACTCGGAGGCGGCCGCGCCGGCCATCGCCTCGATCTCGGGCGTGATGCGCTCGACCACGGGAATGTGGCGCGCGTTCGCATCGAGCGCGGGCGGGGCGGTGTAGAGGCCGTCGATGTCCGACAAGAGCACGAGAAGGTCGGCGCTCGCCATGGTGGCGACGCGGGCGGCGAGCCGGTCGTTGTCGCCGTAGCGGATTTCGCTCGTCGCCACCGCGTCGTTTTCGTTGATCACCGGCACCGCGCCGAGGCGGATGAGCGTGGCGAGCGTCGAGCGGGCGTTGAGGTAGCGGCGGCGCTCCTCGGTGTCGCCGAGGGTGAGCAGCACCTGCGCGGCGACGAGGCTGCGGGCGGCGAGCGCCTCCGACCAGGCGCGGGCAAGCGCGATCTGGCCGACGGAGGCCGCGGCCTGTGCCTGTTCCAGCTTCAAGGGGCCGCGCGGCAGCTTCAGCACGCCGCGGCCGAGGGCGATGGCGCCGGAGGAGACCACGATCACCTCGGCACCTTCGCGGACGAGCGCCGCGATGTCGTCGGCGAGGCTCGCGAGCCAGTCCGCCTTCAGCCGGCCGCTCGCGGCGCCGTTCTCGACGAGCAGTGCCGAGC
>JAEZMP010000626.1 GCA_023442215.1 Pseudomonadota bacterium | reverse complement strand
GGCATCGGGCGGCGTAATTACGAGAAGCGGCACCTCGGCCGAGCCGAGTGCGGGATCGGCCGGCACGCGGGCTTCGGACACGGCAGCCATCGGCGGCAGATCCCGATTCCAGCGGGCATTGGTGCGCGCGGCGAGAGCGCGGCCCTCGACCGGCGGAAGCAGAGTGCCGTCCGGCACCGGTCCCGTCTCCGCCGCTACCGCATCGAGCAGGGCGCGCATCTCCGGCGAAAGAGCGCCTGTATCGGTTGAGCCGTTCTCGCGCGCGCTCATTGGTTTGCCCCCGGGAACAGTTCGGGGCCGAGGTCGACGATCGTGGCGATGTGGTGCCGCATGGCCGCGCTTGCCGCCGCGACGTCGCCGCTGGCGATGGCATCGATCAGGGTGCGATGGCGCATTGCCGTCGCGGTCAGGTCCCGAACGCCGAGGCTGCGGGAAATCTTGAAGCGGTGATTGTGGATCAGGCAGCGGTGCAGGATCGGGTCGAGTGCCGGCAGCCGGGCATCCTGCAGGATGCGGCGGTGGAAATCCCGGTCGATCGCGGCGAGCTGGAGTTCGTCGTCGGCTTCCGCCGCGCGCAGCATGTCGCCCAGCATAGCCTCGAGATCGGCAATCAGCGTTCGGCTCGGCGCCGCCATCGTGCGGGGCAGGCCGGCGCTCTCGATGTGATCGCGCAGGCGGAACATCTCCGCCGCCTCGTCCTCGGTGCAGTCCGACACCTGGGTGCCGCGGTGACCGCGCCGGTGGACGAGTCCTTCCTCCTGCAACTGCAGCAGGGCCTCGCGCACCGTTCCCTGGCTGCAGCCGAAATGAGCGGCGAGGTCGAGTTCGGTCAGCCCGGCGCCGGCTGGCAGCGTGCCGAGCATGATGTCGCGCTTCAGCGCGTTGAACGCGGTGCTGGCCTTGGGCGGGCGGCCTGCCGACCTGCTCGTGGACTTGCCAGAAAGATACACCATTCGGACGGACCAGATCGCGGGTTGCCGGCTGTGAGCGGGGGTTGCCACAGGATCGGAATATCATTATCGATAATGATAACGATAATGCAGTCAAGCCTAAAACGGCGACCTTGGAGGAAACGGGATGTCAGCGATCGCTCTGAAGGGCGTCCGCAAGGCCTATGGCGACGTGGAAGTGATCCGCCGCATCGATTTCGAGATCGAGAGCGGCGAGTTTCTGGTGCTGGTCGGCCCGTCCGGCTGCGGCAAGTCCACGCTGCTGCGGATGATCGCTGGGCTGGAGGAGATCACCGGCGGCGATCTCGACATCGCGGGCGCGCGCGTGAATGATCTGCCGCCGGCGGAGCGCAACATCGCCATGGTGTTCCAGGACTACGCGCTCTATCCGCACATGAGCGTCGAGGAGAACATGTCGTTCGGCCTGAAGATGCGCGGCGCGAACGAGAACGAGATCGGCCGCCGGGTGGCTCATGCCGCGGGCATCCTCAAGATCGAGGATTTTCTCGGCCGTAGGCCCTCCCAACTCTCCGGCGGGCAGCGCCAGCGCGTCGCCATGGGCCGGGCGATCGTGCGCGAGCCGGCGGCCTTCCTGTTCGACGAGCCGCTTTCCAATCTCGATGCCGCGCTGCGGGTCGAGATGCGGCTCGAGATCGCCAAGCTGCACAACCGCATGAAGGCCACCACCGTCTATGTCACCCACGATCAGGTGGAGGCGATGACCCTCGCCGACCGGATCGTGGTGATGAATGCCGGCCACGTCGAGCAGATCGGAGCGCCGCTGGAGCTCTACCATCGTCCTGCGACGTTATTCGTCGCCCGCTTCATCGGCAGTCCGACCATGAACACGCTGCCCGCCACCGTCACCGGGCAGGGAAGCTCGCTCGCCATGCTGGGCGCGACCATCGCGCTTCCCGATGCGGTGCGCCCGCTCGTGCGGGACGGACAGAACCTCGTCGCCGGCATCCGGCCCGAGGATCTGGAACTGTGCGGGCCGGACGGGGCGTGGTTCGCCGGCGAGATCGCCGTCGCCGAGCGGCTCGGGAGCCAGACCTATGCCTATGTCGAAGTCGGGCACACGCGGATGCTGACGGTGGAATGCCCGCGCGAGGCTGACATCGCCGCCGGCCAGCGCGTCCATGTGCGCGGCGTTCCGTCGAAGCTGCACCTGTTCGACGCCGCAGGCGGCGCCCGCATCGGTTGATCCGGGAGGCCGTCCGGGCAGGGCGGGGAGCGGTCGGCTGCGTCCCGAGATCGCTCCCAAACCGACGCAGACGTCCTCACGTCAGGGCGTCTGCGGTCCGGTCGCCGCGGGCAGGTGGTCCAGCGGCAGCGCCGCGGCTGCCTTCACCGTCTGGATGGCGAAATTGCTGCGGATGTCGCTCACGCCTGGCAGCCTGAGCAACTTGTCGAGCAGCAGCCGCTCGTAGGCGGCGAGGTCGGGAACGACGACCTGGAGCAGGAAATCCGCCTGGCCGGACACCAGATGGCATGAAATCACTTCCGGCAGGCCCCTGACGGCCTCGCGGAACGCTGCCGCCGCTTCATCGTGATGCCGCTCGACCTTGATTCCGACGAAGACGGTCAGGCCGAGGCCGATCCCGCCCCGATCGAGCGCGGCATGATAGCCGCGGATGACGCCCGCTTTCTCCAGCATCCGGACCCGGCGCAGGCAGGGCGACGGCGAGAGGCCGACTTCCTCGGCGAGTTCGACATTGGTCAGGCGGCCGTCGCGCTGGAGCGCGGCGAGGATTCGGCGGTCGATGGCGTCGAGCTTCAATATTGGCATCCCCTGACGGAAAGGACCGTAATCCTTGGCATGATACGCTAATTTGCGGCTGCCTAGGGGGCATATTCGCAAGGACTCACCGCCGCGCTCCCGGATACGAATAGCTCCGTTCAATAAGACGGAGGGAGAGAATCATGGGTGGCTTCTGGGTCTTCGCCGGCGCGCTCGGCCTTGCCTATCTCGTTCCCGGCCCCGACATGGTGCTGATCCTGCAGACGAGCGCGATCAGGGGAAGGGCGCATGCCTTCGCGGTGGCGGCAGGACTTGCTGCAGCCCGCGCGATACATGTCGGTCTTGCGGCGGTCGGCCTCGCCACGCTGCTGCAGACGGCACCGACGCTGTTCGATATCGTGCGTCTCGCCGGTGCCGCCTATCTCGTCTGGATCGGCATCGGGATGCTCCGCGCGGGCGACTTGTGGCACGACACGGGCAGCCTGTCGGCGAGGGAACCGCGCCGATCGTGGAGCACGTCGCTGCGCCGCGGCCTTCTCACCAACCTGCTCAACCCCAAGGCGCTTCTGTTCTGTTCGGTGCTGCTGCCGCAGTTCATCCGCGCCGATCACGGCAGCGTCGCGTCGCAGTTCCTGATGCTGGGGGCAATCCTCGTCGCCACCGGCCTTGTCTTCGACCTCGCCTATGCGGGCCTCGGCGCTGCGCTCGGCCGATGGATGGCGAGGCACCCGTTCGTCCGGCGCCTGCAGAAATGGGTGTTCGCCTGCGCGCTGATCGGCTTCGGCCTGCGGCTGGCGCTCGGCCACCGTTCGTCGTGATCCGGGAGGGTGGCCTCCGCCCGATCCGTGGGGCCGCCGTCCGTTGGCAAGGCCGTACGGCGGGACATGGGAAATGACCGACGCCGCTTCGCTTGGGGCGGCGTCCGTGCTTATGCCGCCGGCGGCACGGAGGGGCAGACGGCCACGCACACCGGACTTCCGATGGTGAAAGGTCCGCCGAGATGGGAAAGAGCCCCGGTCGTGGTGTCGATCCGCAGGGCGGTCAGTGAATGGCTGTCCTGATGGGCGACGATCATCGTTCGCCCGTCATCGGAGATCGCGAACTCGCGCGGGGTCCGGCCGCCGGTGGGGACGGTGCCGAGAAAGACCGGCAAGCCTGTCCCGGTGGCGGTGTCGAACACCGCGATGCTGTCATCGCCGCGGTTCGACGAATACAGGAAGCGCCCCTCCGGATGCAGCCGGATCGCGGCGGAACTGCTCGGGTCGGCATGCCCCGGCGCCAGCGTCGGGACATGGCCGAGGAGTTCGGGGGACGATGCGCCGAATCGCCAGGTCGAGACCAGATTGCCCAACTCGCTGACCACGAACAGCCGCGCGCCGTCTCGCGACAACGTCATGTGTCGCGGCAGGGAGCCGGGGGGCGCCCGCAGCACGAGATCCGGCACAGCCGCGACGGCATCCGGCCCGGCTAGCTCGTGGCGCACGATCTCGTCCGTGCCGGCGTCACAGATCCACACGTGGGCACCGTCGGGCGAGGCGAGCGCGAAATGCGTGTGCGGTCCGTCCTGCCGGTCGGGGTTGGGGCCGCGTCCGGTGCGGCGCAGGACGGTGGGCGTGCGGTGGGGCAGGCCCTCTCCATCCAGCGGCCAGGTGACGAAAGAGCCGTCGAGATAGTTCGACAGAAAGAGCCGCGTGCCGCCGGGATCGAGGCCGATGTGGCAGGGCCAGGCCCCGTGGGCGGGCACCTTCGCCCGTTGCGTCAGCCGCGCCGCCGCCACATCGCAGGCGAAGACGGCGAGCGTCGCCTCGTCCGCTCCAAGCTCCTCGACCGCGTAGAGAAGGCCCCGGTCGAGGGTCAGATAGCTGGGGTTGCGGATGTCCGGATGGACGGCAACAGGGGTGAAGCGGCCCGATTCCGTGTCCAGGTCGACAAAGGAAATGCCGTCACCGCGCGCCTGCACATGGGGCAGGGAATCGGTGTAGGAGCCAATGATCAGGCGAAGCGTCCGGGTCATGAATCAGTCGAGTCCCTCGCGAGGTGGCGGTAGATGTCATCCTGCGGCTCATAGCCGAGATAACGGCGCGCGGCGGTCAGGCTCCAGTCGGAGCCGGCATTGTCGGAGACGCCGTTGACGATCAGCCCCGGCGCCGGCCAGCCGGTGGCATCCGCCGTCAGCGCGGCGATCAGAAGGCGCTCGAGATCGCCGTTGGAGAGCCACATGTTGCGGAACCAGCGCAGGGCCCGCGCCTCATCGGGCGCCGCCGCTTCCGTCGCGCCCTGGCCCGTCGGCGAGCCGGAAACGCTGATGTCGCGCGGATCGTTGTCGCCGGGCAGCGCCCAGCCGATCCGCAGGGAAACCGTGGTCATGCGGCGCCCCGATTGTGCGGCGAGCATCAGGAAGAAGCGCTCGGCAAAGGCCTTCGAGGCGCCGTAGGGCGTCGAGTCGAGGTCGATCAGACCGTTGTTCCAGCGCGTGCCGGGCGCCGGCGGCAGATCCTCGGTCATCCTGCCGCCGCAGACCGTTCCGGCGAGCGGCGCATCCTTGTAGCCGCCGATGGCGTGGTTGGACGAGCAGTTGACGAAGCGGCCCACGCCGGCGGCAAGCGCGGCCAGACCGAGGCTGAACGTCATGTCGGACGAGGCCATGGCGTCGGCCCAATCGCTTTCCGGCACCGGATTAACCGCCGCGAAATGCAGCACGGCGTGGACGCCGTCGAGATGGCGCCGCCAGTCACCGGCGGCATCGGTCAGGTCGGCGCAATGGGACGTCACCTTGCCGGAAGGCGGCGGGGCAGGCCGCCGCGGCGAATGAAGAGCCGTGATCCGCTGGTACCACGGCAGGCGCGAGAGAAGCTCCACGGATTTTCCGCCGAGATTACCGCCCGCGCCCGTGACCAGGACATGGCCGGGCAGTGTGTGGACGTGGGTCATGCCTGCGCTCCGGTGGTCGAGTTGAAGACGGTGCGAAGGACTTCAGGTCCGAGATCCCGGATGTCGGTGCATCCCAGCAGGGCGAGGACGCGGTCCACTTCCTGCGCCAGCAGGCTGATGGCCCGTGCCGCGCCTTTCTCGCCGCCGGCGGCGAGGCCATAAAGCGGTGCGCGCCCGACGAGGACGGCGTCCGCCCCGAGGGCGCGGGCCTTGACGATGTCGCTGCCTCTGCGGAAGCCGCCGTCGATCAGGACGGTCAGGTGGCCCTTCAGCAGGGCGGCCACCTCCGGGAGAGTTTCCATCGGTGAGACCGCGCCATCCAGTTGCCGCCCGCCGTGATTGCTGAGGATCACGCCATCGGCGCCGAGACGCCGGGCCTCCTGCGCGTCGCGCGGGTCGAGGATGCCCTTCACGATCAGCTTTCCCGGCCACAGGTCGCGCAGCCAGGCAATGTCCTGCCAGTTCAGTGAGGGGTCGAGTTCGCGCGCCAGGATGGCGGAGGCGCCTGCCGCATGGTCCTTGCCCGGCGGCAGCAGGTCGCCGAGGTTGCGGAATCTCGGCATCCCGTCAGGCAGGAACACGTCGCACAGCCAGCGGGGATGGCAGGCCGTGTCGATCAGGTTGCGGAGCGTGAGCCGGGCGCCGGAGCGGAAATTGCGGGCATCCCATTCGCGATTGCCGTAGACGGGGAGGTCGGTGGTGACGACCAGCGCCTCGAACCCCGCCCGCTGGGCGCGCATCGCGATATCGCGGACGAATCCGCGCGACCGGTAGAGATAGACCTGCATCCACAGGCGCCCGCCGGCCTTGTCGGCGATGTCCTCGAGCGCCGTATTCGAGACGTTGGAGAGGGTGAACGGCACCCCGGCGGCGGCGGCGGCACGGGCCAGCGCCAGATCGCCCCGCCGCGTCAGCATGCCGTTGAATCCGGTCGGGCCGATCAGGAACGGCGAGGCGACGGCCTGCCCGAACAGATCGACCGACTGGGCGCGCTGGGTCACGTCGACCAGCGTGCGCGGCAGGAAAGCCCATCCGTCGAAAATGCTGCGGTTGCGCCGGAGGGTGACTTCGTCCTCGGCGCCGCCTTCCAGATATTCACGACAGAAATGGGGGAGGCGCCGGATCGCCATGCGGCGCAGTTCTTCGATGCTGCGGGCGCGCTCCACATCGCGGCCAGGATAATAGCGTCGCATGTCAGGTGATCAGATAGCCGCCGTCGATCACCAGCACGGCGCCGGTGACGAAGCTGGAAAGCGGAGAGGAGAGATAGGCCACGCCGCCCGTCAGTTCCTCCGGTTTGCCCCAGCGCTCCATCGGCGTGCGCGACAGGATGGCACGCGCCCGGTTTTCGTCCTGCTGAAGCGCGCGGGTGAGCGGCGTGTCGATCCAGCCCGGCGCGATGGCATTCACGCGAATGCCCTCTTTCGCGAAGGCGATGGCCAGCGACTTCGTGAGCTGGGCGACGCCGCCTTTGGACGCCGAATAGCCCGGCACCAGCCCGCCACCGAAAAAGCTGAGCATCGACGCGGTGTTGACGATCGTCCCGCGGCTCTGCGCCAGCAAGGGACGGGCAGCGGTGCAGGTGCGCATCGTTCCGGTCAGGTTGATATCGACGACATCGGCGAACACGTCAGGCTGACTTTCGTCGCCGCGCCGGATGATGCCGGCGCAGTTCACCAGATGGTCGAGGCGGGGAAGGCCGGCGAACAGCGCGCTCACCGCCTCGCCATCGCGCACATCGAGAACGCGGGCGTCGATACCCGGCATTTCATCGCGGGCGCGGGCGACCTCCGCCTCGGTAGCCCCGGTCACGACGACGCGGGCGCCTTCGCTCTGGAAGCCCAGCGCGATGGCGGCGCCGATGCCCGACGTCGCACCGGTAACCACCAGAACCTTGTCGCGAAAACAGTCTGTCGGCCAGATAGCCATGGGTTCGCCTCTCGCTGACCGGACTTAACGGATGAATTGTTCGACATAGTCGGAGCCGAGGCCGACCTCGTCGAAATGCTTTCGGCACATGTCAATCTTCGTGAAGACGTCTTCGTATCCGAGCACCTTTCCCCACGGGTCGACGTAGCACATCACGCCATTGACCTGGAAATAGGTGATCATTTCTTCGACGTCGTCGGGCACGACGAGCGTGTGGGTCTCGCCCGGCGGCTCGTAGACATAGCCTCCTTCTTCGGCGACCCAGTCGTGTTCCAGATAATGCCAGCGCCCCTTCAGCACCCAGCCGTGGACCGGCTGCGGGTGACGGTGGCGGGACAGCACGCCCGCCTTGCGCACCTTGAGCAGGTTCATCCAGTAACCGTGCGAACGGTTGAGGCAGAGCGGGCGGAACCACACGTTCTCGGCCTGAGGCACCCAGAGCCGTTCGTCGCAGTTCACGGCGTTGGGAATGACGATCTCCTGCAGCGCGTCCTTCGGAAAGGGGAGCTGATAGGGGGTTCTGGGATTCTGGTCTTTGTCCTGAAGGCCCATTTTTCTGCCTTTTTGTGATAGGTAACAGGTTAGTATTAGTTGCGTTTCGCCCTCGTTCGACCGTCTTCAGCCGCTTGCGAGGAACGCCTCGTAATAGGTTTCCGTGTGCTCCACATGCTCGCGCAGGATCGCCTGCAGACCGGGAAGATCGGCGGCGACCACGCGATCGCGGATTTCCTGATGCTGGCGGATCGAGAATTCGTTGTGCGGCCGTGCCTGGGAGAAACGGTTGCGCAGCGCCGCGAAGGCGGACGAAACCCGCGCGCGGTAGGTCTCGTGCAGGTACGGGGAATCGGCCAGCTCGAAGAAGATCAGGTGCAATGCAGTGTCCAGCCGATGGTAGGTGTCGCTGTCGTCCCGGCTGAGCGCCACCAGCATCTGCGCGTAATTCTCCGTCACCAGCTGTGACAGACGAAGCGGGGCGCGCTGTATCGACAGCCGAGCAGCCTCCAGCTCCAGCGCGATTCGCAGTTCGCACAGGGAGCGCAACGCCTCATGGGTCGGACGGAAGACATAGGTGCCGGACTGAGGGCGGATCTCGACCAGACCCTCCGAGTGCAGGCGGCTATAGGCGGCGCGGATCGGGGCCTTGGTGACCTCGTAGGCATCGGCAAGCTGCTGTTCGGAAATCTTCTCTCCCAGCTGCAGCACGCCGTTCACGATGTCGTCGCGCAGGCGCTCGAGAACGATCTCGTTGATCTGCCGCGGACGTTCGATCTTGCGCGAAAGGCTCATTGCGAATGGTTCCCGTGTGGTCGCTCGCCGCGGGCTGGATCAACCGACCTTAACCGGGCGGTTGATCCGTCGCTACGCCGCAACCCCGCCCGTTCGTTCCCGTTCCATCATCTCGCTTGAAATGTAAGCGGTAACATGTCAGATGTGCAAGGCCACATCGCCGCGATCCCGGATTTTGTTCCGGACGACAGCCGGCGGGAAGCCACGGCCGTCGCGCCCGGCTTCACGAACAAGGTCAAAAGGGAGGAAATCATGAAGCTTCTGAAATATGCCGCCGTCGCGCTCGCCCTGTCGGCAGGGGCCGCCCGGGCCGACGACATCTCCATCGCGGGCGTGATCTTCCAGCAGGACATGTTCATGCGCAGCGTCGAGCTCGGCATGAAGGCCGCCGCCAAACAGGCGGGCGTGGAGATCCTGACCGCCAATTCCGACAACAAGCTGGAGAAGGAGGCCGCGCTGATCGACACCTACATCGCCCGCGGCATCAAGGCGATCGTGATCGCGCCGCTCGGCGAGGAAGCGTCGATTCCTGCCCTGAAGCGCGCCGCCGACGCGGGCATCAAGGTGGTGACCTGGACGACGGGCATCAAGTCAGACCTGCCGGTCGCCACCGTCGGCTCTTCCGGCACCAACATGGGCAAAGGCACGGGCGATGCCGCCGCCGCCTATATCAAGGATCATCTCGGCGGCAAGGCCAAGGTCGCGCTGATCGGCTTCCGCGCCCAGCTCGCCTCGCTCAGCGACGAGCGGACGAATGGCTTCCTCGACGCGGCCAAGGCCGGCGGCGAACTCGACATCGTGTCCCGTCAGGACGCCTGGCTCGCCGAGCAGGCGGTGCGCGTGGTGACGGACATGCTGACGGCCAATCCGGACATCCAGATCATCTATGCCGCCAACGAAGGCGGGACCGTGGGCGCGGTGCAGGCTGTGATGCGCGCGGGGCGGCAGGGCGAAGTCTATGTCTTCGGCACCGACGGCTCGGAGCAGATCGTCCGGTTCCTTCAGGACGAGAAGGGCGCGCTCTACGCCACCACGGCAGCCCAGCCCAAGCTGATCGGTGAGGACGCCGTCAAGGCCGCCATCGCCGCGGTGAAGGGCGAGACGGTCGAACGTCACATCGAAGTGCCGGTCATCCCGCTGTCCCGCGCCAATCCCGAGGCCATCGCGGTCTATGCGGCAACGCTGACCAAGACCAACTGACGCCGCTGCCAGCCCCGATTGCCCGAGGTGCCCATGACAGAGGCAAATTCCATAGAACTGCGCGGGGTTACGAAGGCCTACGGCGAGAACATCGCGCTGCGTGACGTCTCGCTGCGCTTTGGCGCCGGGCGCGTTCATGCCCTGATGGGCAAGAACGGCTCGGGCAAATCGACCCTGATCGAGATGCTCGCCGGCTCCATCTCTCCCACGCACGGAGAGTTGTGGGTCGGCGGCCGCCGGGTGGTGCTGAATAGCCCCGGAGACGCGCTGGCGGCGGGGATCGCGACCGTGCATCAGGAACTGTCGCTGGTGCCGTCGCTGACCATCGCCGAGAACATCTTTCTCGGCCGCCTGCCCAGGCGCTGGCGGTTCGGCGTCAATGCGGTGGACTGGGCGCGCGTCCGCCGCGAGGCGGCCACCCTGCTGGCCGACATGGAGGTCGACCTCGACGCCGATCAGCGCGTCGACCGGCTGACCGTCGGCCAGCAGCAGGCGGTCGAGATCGTCAAGGCGGCGGCGAGCAATCCCAAGATCCTGCTTCTGGACGAGCCCACGTCGGCACTCGCCGGCCATGAGGTTGGACAGCTGTTCGCGCTGATCCGGCGCCTGCGCAACCGCGGCGTGACCGTCATCTACATCTCGCACCGCATGAACGAACTGTTCGAGATCTGCGACACGTGCACCGTCCTGCGCGACGGGATGCTCGTGGGTGCGGTCGAGCTCGCCCAGTCAAATCCTGCCGAGATCGTCTCGATGATGTTCGGAGAGCGGGCGACGCATCGCATCACCCGTTCCGATGTGGTGCGGACCAAACCGGTCCTCGATGTGCAGGGGCTGGGTCGGGGCAGCGTCTTCTCGGACGTCTCCTTTTCGCTCTACCCCGGGGAAGTGCTTGGTTTCGCCGGAATGCTGGGATCGGGGCGGACAGAGGTGCTGCGCGCGATCTTCGGGGCGGATCGTCCCGACCGCGGATGCATCGTGCTGGACGGGCAGGAGGTGCGCAGCCCGACGCCAAGGCGGATGCGCGATCTGGGGCTCGCCTACACCCCCGAGGATCGAAAGCACCAGTCCCTGGTGCAGATCGCCTCAATTTCCGACAATCTCGTGCTGGCCAACCTGTCGCGC
>JAEZMP010000552.1 GCA_023442215.1 Pseudomonadota bacterium | reverse complement strand
CGGCGAACGACCGGAGCCAAGCCATGACCCGCATCGACGAAAGCCGCCCCTTCATCCCGATCCGCTTCGCCGTGCTGACGGTCTCCGACAGCCGCTCGCTGGCGGACGACAAGTCCGGCACGACGCTCGTGGAACGCATCCGGGATGCCGGCCACCAACTCGCCGACCGCGACCTCGTCACCGACGATATCGAGGCGATCCGCAGCCGCGTCTCGGCATGGGTGGCGAACCTCGACGTGGACGTGGTGATCACGACCGGCGGCACCGGGTTCACCGGCCGGGATGTGACGCCCGATGCGATCGAGCCGCTGTTCGAGAAACGCATGGACGGGTTTTCCACCCTTTTCCACCGGCTTTCTTTCGAGGCGATCGGCACCTCGACCATCCAGTCGCGGGCGACGGCGGGGCTCGCCGGAACGACATTCGTGTTCTGCCTTCCGGGCTCGCCGGGCGCCTGCCGCGACGCATGGGACGGCATTCTGAAATGGCAGTTCGACTACCGCCTGCGCCCCTGCAATTTCGTCGAGATCATGCCCCGGCTCGACGAGCACCTGCGCCGCGGCAAGGCGCGGGAGGCGTAAGCCGGGCGGCCGAATCCATCCTGCTGCACCAGAAGGTGAGAATATCGATCCATCCCTTTGATATCACTTTATAATCTCAAGAATAACGCCACGCGTTAACCGAGAGAGCGATCCGGCCGCCGGCGGCCGCGAGGCTTAACGTTCCGTCAAGATTCCGCTCCGATAGTTGTGGCGGCGGGACAAAGGCGGTGCTTTATTCCGATCGGCCGACGGCCATTGACGAACGTTCCGGAAGGCGGCATTTCGCTTCCGTCGACGGAACGCAACCGGGGTGGTTGTCGTTTTCGGTCTGTCGGACGTCTTCGCGACCGGCTTCTTTCCAAATACGGCTTCCAGGCCGCGCGCTGCGGAAACCGCCCATGAGGGCGGAAGAACCTTCCGCTCAAGCGGCGCGCTGGGTAGCCACGCTGTAACGCATTGAATGAGTTCGTGAAATGACAATGCGAATTGCTATGGTCGTGCTTGCTCTCGGCTGGCTGGGACTGCTCGCCGTTGCCTATGCCCCTACGACCGATGCCGGCCAGACGGCCGCGTACTCGGACCAGTGACGCCCGAACGACTTTGCCGCGACTAGCCGAGCCCATGGCTTCGGCCCTGCGATCGAGGGCCGGCACCTCCCTGCCGGCCCTCCGATCAGCCCGCATATCCACGCTCCGCCAGACACAAGCTCCCGGTAAAACCTCGCGCGGCAAGGGATGCGCGCAAGGACACAAGGGATCCCGCATGTCCGGAAACAGGCTCAGCACAGTCTGCGTTGCTAGCCTTTCCCGCGACAGTCGTCGTCGACTCCGTGCCGTTCCGCGCCGATGCGGAGGCCGCGTCCGACGGACGACGGTGGGGGCGGGATCTGGATGATGAAGACACTGGTTCGGCTGGCTGTACTCGCAACGGCAAGCCTCGGCGTCGCGGCCTGCGGCGCACAACAGCAACAGCAGCAGCAATTGACGTACGACGCGAGCTTGCTCGCCTGGGCGCGCATCGACGGACGCCGCGTGACGGGCAACCCGCAGCTCGAAAGCCGCTTCGCGTACGCGCAGACGATGTGCAGCAACAGGGCCCTCGCCGCCCCGATCGAAACGAACCCGATCTATTACAATCCCACGCCCGGCAACAGCGCGGCCTATGCCATGAGAAGCTGCATGGCGGAGCAGGGTTATGTGCTGTTGCCGCGCAGCGCGCTGCCGCCGGAGCCGCCGGCAACCACGGGCTGAGCGGCGCGAACACGCGGCAACGCGTTGGCCAGTCGGACCGGGGCGGGGCTACCCTATCCCGCGCCGATCCGGTATTCCCGGGTCTCGACAGCGCGTCTTCCACGATCCGGAGCCCCGACATGGCGGACCCCATCCGCAATCTCCGCGCCGGCCATGCCGCCGCCGCGGGCATGAAATGCCCGTTTCCGCTGCCCTCGTCGGAAGGCATCGGCTGGCTCGCCGGGAAGTGGTGTGCCGAGACGAGCCGCGACATGCCTGCCCGCGCGAAACTCGCGGGGCGGACCATCACGCTGACGTGGGCGGACGGCAAGGAAATCAAGCTCGCCTGGGACAACCTGCGCAAGCGCGTCGCTCCAGCCGGCTGATCGCCGCGACGACCGACAGCCGGCGAGCCATCATTCCGGCGGCGAGCCGGGCGGAGCGGCCCTGCCCGGCCTGTGCAGGAACGTGAGCGAGGCGAACGCCCCGAACCACGAGCCGACAGCCGCGAACACGACATAGATCCAGTTCTCGGTGTAGCTGATCACGGCGAACGACGAGAGCAGGTACCAGAAACTCGACCAGGTGGCGGCGGCGAAGCGCCGGCGCATCACCACCGCCGAGGTGAACATCACGTAGACCGCGTCCGTCGCGGCCGTGGCGAGAAGGACGCCGATCGCCAGGATCGGGTCGATAGATTGCAGGGCATTCACCGGTTCATCCCCCCGTTTTGTCGGCGCGCCCGGAACCGTGCGGCTTCAGCCGGCCACGTCAGGATGGCCGAGGCGATGCGACTTTCGGCGTCTTTCCAATCGCGTGCGGAACGGCGATTGCTGTTCGGGCAAGACAACGAGATCACACCATCTTCCCGCCGCTGCGAGACCATCATGAAAAAGATCGCCCTTGCCGCCCTCTTCGCCACCGTGCTGCCCGCTGCCGTCCAGGCCGGACCGGCGGATGAAGCCTACATCGCGGCGCGCAACAAATATGCCGCCGAGATCAAGGCGGCGGTCGCGGCCGACGCCAGCCAGGAGCGCCTCGACAAGCTCGACGGCGACGCCCGCGCGGCGCTCGAAAAGAAGCTTTCCGCCATTCTCGGCCCGCTGCGGTTCAAGGGGCTCGGCAACAAGCCGGCGTTCTCGCCCGGCACGCTCGTTCCCGGCTATATCGAATCGGAGGAGCCGGACGGGCTGATGTTCTCCGACAAGGATTGGCAGACCCGCCTTCTCGTCTCGCCCGAGCCGGTGTTCGCCAACTGGCTCGCCGCGCGGGCGAAGGAGCAGGAAGCCCCGGCCGCTTTCCGGCAGGGCATCGCCGCCGCTTTCAAGGCCAACGAGTTCTACACGTCGACCATCAGTTCCGACGCCGCCTTCACCGGCTATGTCGCGCTGCCGGTCACCGCAGCGGGCGGCGAGACCGCCTATGCCGCGCTCGGCATGTTCGCCCAGGACATGACCACGAACTCCGTGCCGGACGCCATCGTGATCGGGCAGATCGCCAACGGACGCGTCGTCGTCGGCACGACGACGGCCGGCGTGACGATCAAGCAGATCCCGGCCTGCGACAAGGTGTGGAAGGGATACGAGAAGAAGTCCGCCGCCCTGCAGGCGTCCGCCCCCAAGGCCGGCGCCAAGCGCGATGCCAAACTCGCCGAAGCCGCCGATGTGGAGGCCGAGGGCGAGAAGGCCTATCGCGCCTGCTTCGCCGAGGAAGCGCCGAAGCTGCCGTTCTTCGCGACCGTCACCAAGCGCGCCGAAGCCCTGCTGCAGACGGCCAAGGGCAACTGAGGCAAGCGAGGCTGAACCAACGGACATTGCGTCAGGCGAGGCCTGAGGGAATCCACTCTCAGGTCCGCCCTCTGTGGCGGGTCTGACGCAGCCCCCTCAGGCCGCGGCGAACTGATCTGAAGCGGCGGACCGGCTCACCGGCCAAAGTGCACGGCGTTCCATCAGGCAGGCGGCGTCCATCCGCCCGGCAAGGTTCCTGCCCGCGCCCCGGCAAGGTTCCTGCCCGCGCGAAGAAATGGCGCGTGGCGGCTGAGGGAAAAGAGGACGAGCAGAACAAGGAAGTGGTGGGCC
>JAEZMP010000549.1 GCA_023442215.1 Pseudomonadota bacterium | reverse complement strand
GCGCAGAGATAACCGATGACGTAGCCGACCGAGATGACCGCGGCGAGTTCGTCCCAGCTTGGAAACACCCAGAGGCAGGCGATCGATGCGGCGAGCACCGCCCACATCGCCGGGCGCGGCAGCAGGGTATGCTTGTGCAGCCGCCCCATGGCCTTGGGCATGTGCCCGTCGCGCTCCATGCCCCACAGCATGCGCGAGGCGGATGCGAGATAGATCACGCCGGACCCGGACGGGGAGACGAACGCATCGAGATAGAGCAGCATCGCCAGCATCGACAGGTTCAGCGAGATCGCGAGATCCGCGAAGGGCGAGCGGAAGTCGAGCCCGCTCCAGCCGCCACCGGCCGCGAGCTGCGAGGGCGGCAGCGCACCGATGAACGCGACCTGCAGCACGACGTAGATCACGAGGCACAGCGCCAGCGACCCGAGCACCGCGATGGGAATGGTGCGGTTCGGGTTCTTCGCCTCGCCCGCGAAGCTGATCGGGGTCTGGAAGCCGTTGAAGGCATAGACGATGCCGGCGCCGGTCACCGCCGTCAGTGCGCCGGACCAGCCGTAGGGCGCGATGCTGCCGTTTCCGGCCGCGGAGAAGTTGGAGGCGTTGAAGCCGAGATAGATCAGCGTGCCGGCGGAGAACAGCGGCACGAAGATCTTGAACAGCGTCACCGCCTTCACCGCGCGCAGGAACACCTGCATCGACCAGTAGCACAGCATGAAATAGACGACGCAGAGCACGCTCGCGACCAGGAGCCCGGTATGGCTGAGCGACTGCGTCTGCGACGAGAACAGTTCATGCGCCCAGGGATAGTCCCAGTTGCTCATGTACTGCACCGAAGCCGAGGCTTCGGAAGGCACCGTGCTGGTGAAGCCGACGAAACCCGCCCAGTCGCCGATGAAGCCGACGAGGGAGCCGTGCGAGAGTTTGGCGAACCGGCCCATGCCGCCGGTGCGGGGCATCATCGGCCCGAGCTCGCACAGGGTCAGCGCCGTGAGTGCGATGATGAAGGCGCCGATGATCCAGGAGAAGATCGCCGCCGGCCCGGCATAGCCCGCCGCGTGTGCGGCACCGAACAGCCAGCCGGAGCCGATGATGGTTCCGACACCGGTCATCAGCAGGCTGACGAGGCCGATGGTGCGCCTCTGGTGTCCCGCTTCGCCATGCGAAGCCGCACCCGCGCCGGCCGGTGCGGCGCCGGAATCGTTCCGTGTCATGATGGCGTTAATCCCCCAAGTCCGTCCGTAGTCAGTGCCCCGCGGCCAGCTTTACAATTCCTGCGCCGGGAAATGAAGCGCCGTCGCGGGGGCTGAACCGGTCTGCAAACGGGGCGTCTCGCCCCGATCGAAACCATGCACAAAACGCTGGCGGACAGATGTTTTCTCTTGCCAAACGGGCTCGGTCCGTCGCTCATGGAGCCCGCAGGCAAGGCGCTCGCCAAGGAGCGCGCAAAAACCGGACCGGCCGCCCCTGCGTATCGGCGCGGCTGCGGCGTGAATGAGGAAATTCCCGGCATGGCCAATCCCGATTCTTCCACCGGAGCCACAACCGTCGAGCACCGCGATCTCGCGAACGCGATCCGCTTCCTCGCGATCGATGCCGTGGAGAAGGCCAATTCCGGTCACCCGGGAATGCCGATGGGCATGGCCGATCTGGCCACCGTGCTGTTCACCAAGCACCTGAATTTCGATCCGAAGGCGCCGCACTGGCCGAACCGCGACCGCTTCGTGCTGTCGAACGGCCACGGCTCCATGCTGCTTTATGCCGTGCTGCACCTGACGGGCTATGCCCAGGCGACGCTCGACGAGCTGAAGCGTTTCCGCCAGCTCGGCGCCCGCACCGCCGGCCATCCCGAATACGGCCACATGGAAGGCATCGAGACGACCACAGGGCCGCTCGGTCAGGGACTCGCGACCTCGGTCGGCATGGCACTCGCCGAGCGCAAGCTTGCGGCCGAGTTCGGCGAGGACCTCGTCGATCACCACACCTGGGTGTTCTGCGGCGACGGCTGCCTGATGGAAGGCGTAAGCCATGAGGCGATCTCGTTCGCCGGCCATCTCGGGCTGTCGAAGCTGATCGTCGTGCACGACAACAACCACATCACCATCGACGGCTCGACCTCGCTCGCGGTTTCAGACAATCAGCGCGCCCGCTTCGAGGCGTCCGGCTGGGCGACGCTCGAGATCGACGGGCACAACCCGGAAGAGATAGACGCCGCCTTCACGCTGGCGAAGTCGCTCAACAAGCCGGTGTTCATTTCCGCCCGCACGCATATCGGCTTCGGCTCCCCGTCGAAGCAGGACAGCGAAGGCGCCCACGGCGCGCCCCTCGGCGCCGCCGAGATCGAGAAGACCCGCGCCGCGCTGGGCTGGCCGCACCCCTCCTTCGAGGTGCCGGAAGAGATCTACGCGGTGTGGCGCAAGGCCGGCGCCCGTGGCGAGGCGGTTCGTCTCGTCTGGGAGAAGACGCTTGCCGAAGCCGAGCCGGCCAAGGCGGCCGAGTTCATGCGCCGCATCGAGGGCCGGCTGCCGGAAGGCGTGGCCGAGGCCGTCGAGGCTGCCCAGCGCGCCGCCGTCGCCGCGCCGCAGGCGATCTCCACCCGCGTCGCCAGCCAGCGCGCGCTCGAGGTGCTGACCGCCCACGTGCCGGAAATGGTCGGCGGTTCCGCCGATCTCGTCCACAGCGTGCTGACCAAGACCAAGTCCACGCCGCCGATGTCGAAGCAGGACTTCACCGGCCGTCACATCAGCTACGGTGTGCGCGAGTTCGGCATGGCCGCGGCGATGAACGGCATGTCGCTCCACGGCGGCATCCTGCCCTATGGCGGCACCTTCCTGGTGTTCTTCGATTATTGCCGGCCGGCCATCCGCCTCGCCGCGCTGATGGGCGCCAAGGTCGTGTTCGTCGGCACCCATGATTCCATCGGCCTCGGCGAGGATGGCCCGACCCACCAGCCCGTCGAGCATCTCGCCAGCCTGCGCGCGATCCCGAACCTGCGGGTCTACCGTCCGGCCGATGCGGTCGAGGCGCTGGAGTGCTGGTACGACGCCATTGCGTTGCCGGGCCCGAGCGTGTTCGTCGGCTCGCGTCAGGGCGTGCCGCAGATCCGGCTGGACCCGGAGACCGCGGTGATGCCGTTCCGCGGCGCATATGTCGTCGGCGGCGAGCCGGCGAAGCGCGACCTCACCCTGCTCGCGACCGGAACCGAGGTCAGTCTCGCCGTCTCCGTGCGCGACGCGCTGGCGGCGGAGGGTATCTCGGTCGCGGTGGTTTCGATGCCGTGCTGGGAGCGCTTCGACGAGCAGACCGAGGACTATCGCCAGTCCGTGCTCGGCGATGCGCCGCGCATGGCGGTGGAGGCGGCCTCTCCGTTCGGCTGGACGCGCTATGTGGCGCGCGAGGCCGACGTCTGCGGCGTGCCGACCTTCGGCCTCTCCGCCCCGGCGCCGGAAATCTACAAGCACTTCGGGCTGACGACCGAGGCGATCGCGGAAAAGGCCCGGGCGTTCCTCGCCGCGGGCGGCCGCTGAGCCGCCGGCGGATCGCCGCGCCCGCAACCGAGAGACAAGGGAGATCGAAATGCCTTCGAAGCTCGATCAACTGCGTGAGATGAGCATCGTCGTCGCCGACACCGGCGACATCGACGCCGTGAGCCACCTGAAGCCGGTGGACTGCACCACCAATCCCACTTTGGTGCTGAAGGCCGTCGGCCTGCCGCGCTTCGCCGACACGTTCGAAGAGGCGCTGACGTGGGGCCGCAAGCAGGCGGGCACGCCGGACGCGGTGGCGAAGGCCGTTGCCGACCGTCTCGCCGTTTCGGTCGGCGCGGCGCTGACGGAACTGGTGCCGGGCCGCGTTTCGACCGAGGTCGACGCCGACCTTTCGTTCGATACCGCCGCGACGCTGGAGAAGGCGAGGGCGGTCATCGCCGCCTACAAGGCCCGGGGGATCGGCCACGAGCGCATCCTGATCAAGATCGCCTCGACCTGGGAGGGCATCCGCGCCGCGGAGATCCTTCAGAAGGAAGGCATCGACTGCAATCTGACGCTGATCTTCTCGAAATATCAGGCGGTCGCCTGTGCCGATGCCGGCGCGTTCCTGATCTCGCCGTTCGTCGGGCGCATCCTCGACTGGTACGCGAAGTCGACCGGCAAGACCTATACCGCCGAGGACGATCCGGGCGTGGAGTCGGTGCGCGAGATCTACACCTACTTCAAGACCCACGGCGTCAAGACCGTGGTGATGGCGGCGTCGTTCCGCAATGTCGGCGAAATCGAGGCCCTTGCCGGCTGCGATCGGTTGACGATCTCTCCCGCGCTGCTCGAGGCGCTCGGCAAGGACGAGGGGCCGCTGGTGCGGCAGCTCAGCCCGGAGACCGTCGGCGCCGCGCCGGAGCGCCTCGTCATCGACGAGAAGACGTTCCGCTGGGGCATGAACGAGGACGCCATGGCGACCGAGAAGCTGGCCGAAGGCATCCGTACCTTCGCGAAGGACCTCGCCTCGCTGCGCAAGATGGTCTCCGACCGGCTCGCGCTCTGAACCGCTGCCGACAACAGTCTTTCCGGCCGTCCTGAACGGCCGGATATTCCCCGGCCGGGCGCGGTGCCCGGCCGCAGTCCGCCCCGCGGTCCCGCCTCGGGGCCTTTCCCCGGGGCCGGTCCCTGAGCGGCACCCGTTCGAGACGGTGCACAATCCATGGAACTCGACAAGATCGAGGCCGCGATCAAGGCGTTCGCCGCCGGCGAGCCGATCGTGGTGGTCGATGACGACGACCGGGAGAACGAAGGCGACCTGATCCTCGCCGCGTCGATGGCGACGCCGGAGAAGATCGCCTTCATGATCCGGCACACCAGCGGCATCCTCTGCGTGCCGATGACCGGACAGCGGGCGAGCGAGCTCAATCTGGCGCCGATGGTGGCGCAGAATCTCGATCCGATGCGGACGGCCTTCACCGTCACGGTCGACTACAAGGTCGGGATGACCACCGGCATCTCCGCCGAGGAGCGCTGCAACACCGCGCGCGCGCTCGCCAACCAGAACTGTACGGCGAGCGACTTCCTGCGGCCGGGACACATGTTCCCGCTGATCGCCAAGCCCGGCGGCGTGCTCGCGCGGTCCGGCCATACCGAAGCCGGCATCGATCTTGCGCGGCTCGCGGGCCTTGAGCCCCTCGCCGTGCTGTCGGAGATCGTCAACGACGACGGCACGGTGAAGCGCCTGCCCGAACTGGTGCCGTTCGCCCGCGAGCACGGACTCAAGATCATTTCCATCGAGGACCTGATCGCCTACCGGCTGCGGACCGAGACCTTCGTCTCCCGCGTGTCGGCGCGCGACATGACCGTCGCCGGTCTGCCGGCTCGGGTGCTGGTCTATCGCACGCCGTTCGAACCGCTCGAACATGTCGTCGCCGTGTTCGGCGATGTCGTCGAGGGCGAGCGCGTCCCCTGCCGCATCCACCGTGAGCAGCCGATCGGCGACCTGTTCGCCCGGCCGAAGTCCGGGCGCACGTGGGTGGAGGCCGCCGTCGACAAATTCCGCGACACCCGGCGCGGCGTGCTGATCTTTCTGCGCTCGGCCCAGGCGGAGGATGTCGAGGAGGTCGTGGCCGAGCCGGGCAAGGATGGCGAGAAGCACTCGAGCGCGCTCGCGCGCATGAACCGGTGGCGCGAAATCGGCGCCGGCGCGCAGATCCTGCGCGATCTCAAGGTCCGCTCGATCGCGCTGATCGCGAGTTCCGAACGGCAATATGTCGGCCTCGGCGGCTTCGGCATCGAGATCGAGGAGACCATCCTGGTCGAGAGCTGATCGTCCACAGCCTGTGGAACGTCCGAAAGGTGCGTTTGAAATCAACTGGTTATGGCGGGCTGGAAACAGGCCCGCCATTTTTTTTGGAAGGCAGCGTTGACAGGCGGAGCGGAGAGGACCTATAAGCCCCCTCACAGACGGGGCGGCGGTTGCCGGCGACGGCGACGAAGTGTTGCCCCGAAGATGCTCCTTGGATCGTGAGCGTTTTGGCCGGTGTGGTTCATCCGGGCAGAGGATTGCGGTTCGGCGGTATCCCGAGGACATGGTTTCCTCAGTTTTTTGACAATTTGGATGGAAGGAAGGGAAACGTAGGCGGCGCGGTTTTGCGCGGCCGGTGTCGAGAGGCATCGGTCGGTTAAGAGACAAGACGGCGCGATACGTTTTCCGAGCTCAC
>JAEZMP010000668.1 GCA_023442215.1 Pseudomonadota bacterium | reverse complement strand
CCGATGCATGGGACAAATGCCCGTGCGCCGTGTTCCCGTGCGCCATGTCTCGCTCCCTTCAGCTGTCGCCTTCGACGCCGGACGGAGCTGGCAGCGCCGCCATCACGGCGACACGCGCGCACCCCGCCGGCAGAACCGCGGTGACTTATTCCTCAAAACTATGTAGCGGCGATATCGCACGGGAGCAATTCGGCATTTCCGCCGGCCCACCCTTCGCGTGCTGCATGGCTGACCGTCGCCGAGCGGGCAGCGGCGCGGCCGGGCGCGCGGGCGCGGAAAGCCGCGCCCGGCCCTCTCAGGCCGGCACTTCGGCGAGCCCGACGCCCTGGAGCGCGGCCTCCTGCCGGGCGGCCAGCAGACCCGGCTTGAAATCGGCGATGGCGGCCTCGAACAGGCGGTGGAAGTTGAGCTCGGCTTCGAGGTGGAGGAACACGCCGCCGAGGCCGAGCGCGGCGCGGTCCATGAACACGAACTCGCGCGGCACCGTCACCGGACCGAGTTCCTTCAGCCGCTTCGCCACCGTGAACGCTTCCCGGCGGCCATATTCCGCCGCGCTGACGCCCTCGGCGATCGGCCGCACCCTGTCTTCGAGCAGCGGGCCGTAGATGAAGCGCGCCCAGATATTGAGGGTCTCGATGAGGTCGCGGTTGAGATTGCGAAAGCCCCACACCTCGTAGGCCGCGACGACCTCGTCCTCGTTGCCGGCCTGGAGCCCGCGATAGAGCTGGATGACGCCGGCGACGAAGCGCGGCGGGAAGATGCGGATGCAGCCATAATCGAGCAGGTTGATGCCGGCGGGGCGGCCGTCTTGCTCGAACACCGTGTAGTTGCCGAGGTGCGGATCGCCGTGGATGGTGCCGAAGCGGGCGAACGGGTGCCACCACGCGCGGAACATGGTTTCAGCCAGCCGGTTGCGGTCTTCGAGCGGCCGGTCCTTGAACGACAGCATCGGCCGGCCTTCGAGCCAGCCCATGGTGAGCAGCCGCTTGGTGGAAAGCTCCGGCACGATGGACGGCACGCGGATGCCCGGTTCCTCGCCGAGGATGATGCGGTAGAGCGCGGCGTGGCGCGCTTCGCGGCGATAGTCGAGCTCCTCGCGCAGGCGCGCGCCGACCTCCTCGGCGATCTCGCGGGTGTCGATGGCCGGGCGCATGCGGCGGTGGATCGCGAGCAGCGCGGAGAACTGCTTGAGGTCCGCCTCGACCGCCGATTCCATGTCGGGATATTGCAGCTTGACCGCGAGGTCCGCGCCGTCGAGCCCGACGGCGCGATGGACCTGGCCGAGCGAGGCGGCGGCGGCCGGCTCCTTCTCGAACGAGCGGTAGCGCTTTTCCCAGGCCGGGCCGAGTTCGGCCATCATGCGGCGCTTGACGAAGGCCCAGCCCATCGGCGGCGCGTTCGACTGGAGGTTGGCGAGCGCGGCGGCATATTCCGGCGGCACGGCTTCGGGAATGGTGGAGAGCAGCTGGGCCACCTTCATCAGCGGCCCCTTGAGGCCGCCGAGGGCGCCGGCGATATCGGCCGCCGTCTTCTCCGCGTCGAGTTCGCGGCCGAGAAGCCGCGCGCCCATGATGCGGGTCGCGACGCCGGAGATGTCGGTGCCGACGCGGGCGTAGCGCGCCGCGCGGGCGGTGAAGCGGTTGCGTTCCTGGTCGACCCTGTCGTCCGCCACTCGTCGTCTCCCTTGCCGCGCCGCCCGTCCTTGAAGTGGGCACGCGACGATGGATTACCAGAGGCGCCGGCCGATCACGAGCGCGAGGGTCACGCTTCGGACCGGCCGCCGGGCAGGATGCGCACGAGGGCGACGAGCACGATCACGGCGATCGGGGTGATGAAGTCGGTGTAGAGGATCGGGCCGGCATTGCCGGCGGCCATGTCGGCGGTCTGCTTGATCTGGATGAGATGGCCGATGCCGGCGCCGCCGAGGAAGCAGAGCGCCATGATGCCGACCGCCATGGAGAACGCGAGCTCCTTGCGGAACGCGGCGATGATGGCGGTGACGCCGATGCCGAGATTGGCGACGCCGACCTCGAGCTGGAACGGGCTCGGCGCCCAGCCGATGGAGGCGGCGACCTGATCGGGCACGAAGACGTGGCCGGTGAAGCCCCACAGCCCGAGCAGGCCGAGCGGGATCAGCAGCACGTAGCGCAGCAGCGCCCGGGCGATGCGGTAGGGCGTGATCGGGCGCGGCCCGCGGCCGAGCGCGACGCCGGCCGCGACCAGCGCGACCACCCACGCCAGAATCGGAACCCAGAAAACCATCGCCATCTCCTAATCGGCATTCGGCAGGCGCCCGCCGCGACGCCGCAGCCCACGGCGCGCGAGAGCGCCGTGCACACGGCTGAAAGGCGGATCATTCCCGAACTTGCCGCCCGGCGCCAGTGGCCGGGCACGCGACGGCGCCTGAAGCACAGACATCCGTGGTCGTCCGGTCCGCGCGCCTCACTCGACGATGACATCCTCGGGCGGATCCTGCCCGTCGGACGGCGTGTCCTCGCGCGGCTCGCCGGTGCGCCAGAACGTCGTGGTCTGGTCGTTCCAGTCGAGCAGCACGCGGCTGTAGACATTGTCGCCGTTCAGGATGAACTGGCTCATGCCGATCGGGATTTCGTCCGCGGTCTCCACCCCGTTCATCGGCCCGGACACCATCATCCGCGCCATGAAGATGGAGTTGTTGTAGGGCACGAACGCGATCTTCGCGCCGGTCTCCTCCAGCGTCAGCACCAGACGGTCGCCGTCCGCCACGATGCGGGCGGGGCCGAGCATGTCGCTCGAATAGGACCCGGCGAAGCGCGCGAGATCGCCGGGCGGCGTGCGGTCCGCCGGCGGCTGGTCGCCCGCCTCGTTCTCCGCCACCGCGTCCAGCGACTGCTTCAGCGCGACCTTGAGCGCGCCGTCGTCGCCCTTCTGGTCGAGGAGCTGGGTGTTGATCCACTTGGCGAGGCCGGTGGAGAAGGTCGGCAGGCCCTGGTCGCGCAGGTTGTTGAGCACGATGACGCCGAAGCCCGCCTCGGGCATGAAGCCGATATAGGCGTTGAAGCCCTGCGAGCTGCCGCCGTGCCAGACGAGCTGGCCGCGGGAGGTGGCGGAGACGAACCAGCCGTTGGCATAGGACAGGTTGCCGCCGATGGCGATGCGCGGCAGCCGCGTCTGGTCGAGGGCTTCCTCGGAGACGAGGCGCTTGCCCTGCCAGACGCCACCGGCGAGCTGGAACCGCACCCAGCGCGCCATGTCCTCGAGGTTCGAGTTCATCTCGCCGCCCGGCCCGAGCCGGTAGGGGATGTTGGCGTTGAAGGGAATCTGTTCCGCCCCGTGGGTGGTGAAGCGGTGGCCCTCGGCATGGTTCGCGGCCCCGGCGATATCCGCCATGGTGAAGCTCGTCGCCGTCATGCCGAGCGGTTCGAGCAGTTCGGCGTGGACGAGTTCTTCCCAGCTCCCCACCTCATAGCGGTCGGCGAGGATCATGCCGCCGATGAGCGACGGCAGGTTGGTGTAGGCGAACTTCGAGCGGAAGCTCGAGGCGAACGGCACGCCGCGCAGCTCGTAGACCCGCCGGCCGTCCTTGTAGCCGAGATAGCCCATGACGTCGTTGACATAGGCCGGCAGGCCGGAGCGCTGGGCGACGAGGTCCTGCACCTCGAACTCCCGCGTGACCCACGGATCCGACAGCGTGAAGCCCGGCATGAGATCGGCCACGCGGGCGTCCCAGCCGAGCTT
>JAEZMP010000456.1 GCA_023442215.1 Pseudomonadota bacterium | reverse complement strand
TTCCTTCAACACCGCGACCGCGCGATAGATGGACTGCGCACCTTGCTCCATCACAAACTCCACAATATGGAATTACATACAATAAATCAGCCACATGTTGACATGTTAATCCATTATATGGCTAAGTTGCCTCGAAGAGCAACCATATATCCATATTGTGGAGTTCATAAATGCTGATGCACACGCCGGTCCGCTCGTCCGCCGGGGCTCGGTTCCGTCAGGCTCTGCGGGAGGAGCAGCCGCTGCAGATCGTAGGCACCATCAATGCGTACACCGCTATGATGGCGAAGAAGGTCGGCTACAAGGCGATCTATCTTGCCGGGGCCGGCGTCGCCAATGCGAGCTACGGCCTGCCCGATCTCGGCATCACCACGATCAACGACGTGCTGGGCGACCTGCGCAAGGTGGCCGATGCGAGCGACCTGCCGGTTCTGGTCGATGTCGATACCGGCTTCGGCGGCGCCTATTCCATCGCCCGGCTGGTGCGCGGCCTGATCAAGGACGGCGCCGGCGCGATGCACATGGAAGACCAGGTGGCGCTCAAGCGATGCGGCCATCGCCCGGGCAAGGAAATCGTCACCAAGTCCGAGATGCTCGACCGCATCAAGGCCGCCGTCGACGCCCGCTATGATGAGGATTTCGTCATCGTTGCGCGCACCGACGCACTCGCGCTCGAAGGTCTCGAAGGCGCCATCGATCGCGCCCAGTCCTATATCGAGGCCGGCGCCGACATGATCTTCGCCGAGGCCTTCACTGAGCTCGGGCAGTACACCCAGCTCGCCAAGGCACTGAACCATCCCTATTCGGTGCTCGCCAACATCACCGAATTTTCCAAGACGCCGAATTTCACCACCGAGGAGCTGCGCGACGCCGGGGTCGCGGCCGCGCTCTATCCGCTTTCGGCCGCCCGCGCGATGAATGCGGCCGCGCTCAATGTGTACGAAACCATCCGTCGCGACGGGACGCAGAAGCACATTCTCGACACCATGCAGACCCGCGAGGAGCTCTACTCCTATCTCAACTATCACGCCTACGAGCAGAAGATCGACGCGCTGTTCGCCGCGAAGAAGGCCTGACCAAACCCAACAGGCGCTCCGACGCCTGATCCAGAACGATCGCAAAGATCGAAACGACAGAATGGGAGGAAGGAATGAAACGCTTCGTCATGGCGTCAGCGGCGGCCTGTGCCGCCCTGATGGTCCTCGCCGTCACGGCGGGCGCGCCGGCCCGCGCCGCTGAGTTTCCCAGCGGACCCGTCCGCTTCATCGTGCCGTTCAACGCCGGCGGCGGCACGGATGTCGTTGCCCGCGTGGTCGCGGAGGAAATGTCGAAAAATCTCGGCCAGCCGGTGCTGGTCGACAATCGCCCCGGCGCACAGGGCATTGTCGGCACCAAGGCCGGGGCCATGGCGGCGCCGGACGGCCAGACCATCACCTTCGTGCTGCAGGCCACGCTGGCCCTTAATCCCAGCTTGTACAAGGCGACCAATTACGACCCGGTGAAGGACTTCGCGCCGATCTCGCAGCTTTCCACCGCGCCTTATGTCGTGGCGGTAAATCCCAAGCTGGGCGTCGCCAACATCCAGGACCTCATTGCCAAGGCGAAGCAGGCGCCGGGAAGCGTCAACTACGCCAGCGGCGCCGCGGCGTCGCATCTGGCTTCCCTGCTGTTCCAGAAGACGGTCGGCATCAAGATGACCCACATCCCGTATTCCGGCTCGGGTCAGGCGCTCACCGACCTGCTGTCGGGCCGCATCGGCGTGATGCTGTCCAGCCCGGTCTCGGTGCTGCCTCACATCAAGTCCGGGGCGCTGCTGGCGCTGGCCGTCACCGGGCCGGAGCGCGTTCCCTCGCTGCCCGACGTGCCGACGGTGGCCGAGCTGGGCTATCCCGGCTTCGATGTGTCCGGGTGGTATGGCGTCGCCGCGCCTGCGGGCACGCCCCCCGCGGTCATCGCCAAGCTCAACGCGGCGGTGGTTGCGGCGTTGAAGCAGGAGGGCGTGCGCGCCAGCCTGGAAAAGGCAGGCGTCGAGGGGCGCAGTTCCACGCCGCAGGAGTTCCAGGAGTTGATCGAGGCCGAGATCGCGCGCTGGACCGCTCTGATCAAGGAAGAAGGCATCCAGCCGGAATAGGCGCCGGCATCCCATCCGGGAGGTCGCGCGGCGACCTCCCGACCTTCGATACGCAGCAAGGAACAGCGGTATGCCTCACTCATGGATCGAATGCTCGGCCAACATTGCCGACGAACCCGAAGTTAGGAAGCTCAAGCAGCTCGTCTATGACGCGGCACTTCAGACCGGGATCTTTCCGCTTGGCGGCGTGCGGGTCCGGTTTCAGGTCATCACCGACTACATCGTCGGCGACGGCGACCCGGCCAACAGCTTCGTGCACGTCGTGCTGCGCATCGGCGCCGGACGCGACCTCGAGACCAAGAAGGCAGCGGCCGACCGGGTCTTCGAGCAGGTCACTGCGCTGCTGAAGCCGCTCCATGATCGCCGACCGCTCGCGGTGGCCTTCGAGGTGCAGGAAATGAGCGCCGACCTGAACTACAAATTCAACAATCTGCACGAGTACATAAAGCAAAGGGCCGGAACCCGTTAGAGAGCCACAATAACGGCCATAAAAAAACGAATAAAGACTGGGAGGAGCCTCCATGCCCATCACCAAAGATGGCCTCGGCGGACTGATATTCGCCGCCATCGGCATGTCCGCCTTGCTGATGTCGAGAAGCTATCCGGTGGGATCGGCGCTGAGCATGGGGCCGGGATATTTCCCGACCATCGTGTCGACGCTCATTCTCGGGCTGGGCGTGCTGCTGTTTCTGCGCAGCCTGCGTGGGCCGGCGGATCCGGTCCCGTTCGCCATCGCCTGGCGCCCGTTCATTCTCATCACCGCGGCGATTGCCGGCTTTGCCTTCCTGATCGAGTTCGGCATCATCGTCGCCGTGACCTATCTGGTTATTGTGGCGTGGGTGGCGGACTCCAATCGCAAGCTCAAAGCGCTGCTCATGCTGATCGTGATCGGCATTCTGGTTCCGATCCTGATCTTCAGCGTCGGCCTCAAGCTCCCCATCAAGATCTGAGGTCGCCATGCTCGACGGTTTGCTTCTCGGATTCCAGGTCGCGTTGTCGTTCGACAACCTGCTCTATTGTCTCATCGGCGTCACCCTCGGCACATTCATCGGCATGCTGCCGGGGGTCGGCCCGCTGGTGACCATCGCCGTGCTGCTGCCGATGACCTACGGGCTGACGCCGGTCGCCTCCATGATCATGCTGGCGGGTATCTATTACGGCGCCTCCTATGGCGGCTCCTCCACCGCCATTCTGGTCAATGTGCCCGGCGAATCCTCGTCCGTCGTCACTTGCATCGACGGCTACCAGATGGCCCGGCGGGGCCGGGCGGGGGCGGCGCTGGCCATCGCGGCCATCGGATCCTTCGTGGCCGGCTGCATCGGAACGTTCGGCATCGCGCTGTTCGCGCCCATCCTCGGCGAGGCGGCGCTTGCCTTCGGGCCGGCGGAATATGCCGCGCTGATCGTCATGGCGCTGGTGGCAACCTCGGTGCTGGTGCAGGGCGCCCTGGTCAAGGGGCTGCTCATGGCGCTGCTCGGCATCCTTGTCGGCCTTGTCGGCATGGATGTGAATTCGGGCGTCATGCGCTTCACCTTCGGCCAGCAGTCGCTGATGGAGGGTATCGACTTCGTGGTCGTCGCGGTCGGCATGTTTGCCTTCGCCGAAATCATCCGCGAATTAGGCACCAAGCACCGCGCGGTGGAGGGACAGGTGGAGGTCGGCTCGCTGATGCCGACGCGAGCCGAGCTGCGGCAGTCGGTGCGTCCCATCCTGCGCGGCACCGCGGTCGGCATGTTCTGCGGCGTGCTGCCGGGCATCGGCTCCACCGTGAGCTCGTTTGCCTCCTACATCCTCGAAAAGCGTGTGGCGAAGGATCCGAGCCGGTTCGGGCATGGCGCCATCGAAGGCGTCGCGGGGCCGGAATCGGCAAACAACGCCTCGGCGCAAACCTCGTTCATTCCCACCCTCACGCTAGGCGTTCCGGGCAGCGCCACCATGGCGCTGATGCTGGGCGCGCTGATGATCCACGGCATCACGCCCGGCCCCAACGTCATAACCGAGCGGCCCGAGCTATTCTGGGGTCTGGTCGCCAGCATGTGGATCGGCAACGTGCTGCTGGTGATCCTCAACCTGCCGCTGATCCGGCTTTGGACCACGCTGCTGAAAGTGCCGTATTCCTGGCTGTTCCCGATGATCCTCATCCTGTCGTGCTTCGGCATCTACACGCTGTCGAACGACCCGATGGACGTGCTGATAGGCGCGGGATTCGGCGTGTTCAGCTATGTGATCCTGCAGCTCGAATTCTCGCTGGCGCCGTTCATTCTCGGCCTCGTGCTCGGCCCGATGCTGGAGGAGAACGTGCGGCGTGCGCTGCTGATCTCCCACGGCGATCCCATGGTGTTCGTCGACAGCCCGATCAGCGCAGGCTTCCTCGCCGTCGCCGCGCTCCTGCTGATCTTGCTCCTGCTGCCGGCGATGCGGCGCTCCCGGGCCCATCTCGAACAGGAAGCCTGATCCGCGCCTTGCCGATCCTCGCGTCTCGCTGCCGCGCCGCTTCGCGCGTGGCCGGCGCACGCCCCTACGCCCGATCTTCAACCGCACCGACGGGGATACGATGTTGAAACTTGTCAGCTTTTCCGCGGCCGGCCGCGAAAGCTTCGGCCTGGTCCATGCCGCGGGTGTCGCCGATCTCGGCGCCCGCACTGTTTTCGCCTCACTGCGCGAACTCATCGCCTCGCCGCAGGGCCTCGCGGCCGCCCGCGGCATCGCCGCCGAGGCGCCGGTCGATTTCGCACCGGGTGATATTCGCTACCGCATCCCCGTGCCCGATGCCGATAAGATCATCTGCATCGGCGTGAACTACGCCGACCGCAATGCCGAGTACAAGGACGGGTCCGAGGCGCCGCGCTACCCCAGCATGTTCCTACGCACGCGCGGCTCCTTCGCCGGCCATGGCGAACCGCTGCTGCTGCCGCCGGAATCGCCGCAGTTCGACTACGAGGGCGAGATCGTCATCGTGATCGGCAAGGGCGGGCGCCGCATTCCGCAGGCAACCGCGCTGTCGCACATTTTCGGCCTGACGATCTGCAATGAGGGCGGCGTGCGTGACTGGATGCGCCACGCCAAGTTCAACGTCACGCAGGGCAAGAACTTCGAGAAGTCCGGCAGCATCGGCCCGTGGATCGTGCCCGTCGAGGATGCCGGCGACCTCGCCGAGCTGTCGCTGAAGACCTGGGTGAACGGTGAGCTGCGGCAGGAGGACACCGTGCGGCGCATGATATTCCCCTTCGCCTATCTCATCAGCTACATCTCCAGCTTCGCCGAGCTGCTCCCTGGCGACATCATCGTCACCGGCACGCCCACCGGCTCGGGGGCCCGCTTCGATCCTCCCCGCTATCTCGTCGACGGCGACGTCGTGCGCGTCACCGTTCCCGGCGTCGGCACGCTCGAGAACCGCGTCGTCCGCGAGATGGTTCCGGCGTGAGGAGACGGCAATCATGTTGAGCGACGTCGAGATCGAAGCCGCCGCGCAGGCGCTCGCCGGCGCCGAGCGGGAGCGCAGGCAGATCAGCCTGCTGAGCCTGCGCTATCCTGGCATCGGAATGGGCGATGCCTATCGCATCCAGGAAAGATGGGTGGCCGCCAAGCTCGCAGGCGGTGACCGCCACGTCGGCTGGAAGATCGGCCTGACGTCTCGCGCCATGCAGCAAGCGTTGGCGATCGAGACGCCGGATTCCGGCTATCTCCTCGAAAGCATGCGCTTCGAAGACGGCGACACCGTCCCGCGGGATCGCTTTATCCAGCCCCGCGTGGAGGCCGAACTCGCCTTCGTCATGAAGACCGATCTCGGTCCCGGCGCCGGGGTGCATGATGTGCTCGAAGCGACGGCCTATGTCACGCCGGTTCTTGAAATATTGGACACGCGGGTGGAGCGGCGGGACGCTGGCACCGGCCGCCTGCGCAATGTCTGCGACACCATTGCCGACAACGCCGCCAATGCCGGCTTTGTGCTCGGCGGGCGGCCGGTTCGGCCCGACCTCGTCGACATGCGCTGGTGTGGGGCGATCGTCTCGCGCAATGCAACGGTGGAGGAGACCGGCCTCGGCGCGGCGGTGCTGAACCAGCCCGCGCGTGGGCTGGTCTGGCTCGCCCAACGCCTCGCCGCTGGCGGCCACCGGATCGAGGCGGGGCAAGTCATCCTTTCCGGCTCACTGATCCGCGCCGTCGAGTGCCCGCCGGGCTCGACCATCACGGCCGATTTCGGCCCTCTCGGCAGCGTGGCCTGCCATTTCGCCTGAGGAGTTGCCATGCCCGCGCCGATCAACCGTTTCAAGGCCACACTTCTGCAGGGAAAGCGCCAGACCGGCCTTTGGGTCGCGCTCGCCAGTCCTCTCAGCGCCGAACTGCTCGCGGGAGCGGGGTTCGACTGGCTGCTGATCGATCTCGAACACGCCCCGAACGACGCGCGTTCGGCGATCGCGCAGATGCAGGCCATGTCGGCCTTTCCCGTCACGCCGGTGATCCGCCCGCCCATGAGCGAGGCCTGGGTCATCAAGCAGCTCCTGGATGCCGGCTGCCAGACGCTGCTTATCCCCATGGTCGAGAGCGTCGCACAGGTTGAAGCGCTGCTCGACGCCATCCATTATCCTCCGCAGGGCCAGCGCGGAGTGGGCGCTGCGCTGGTGCGTGCGTCCGGCTTTGGTGCGCAGGCCGATTATCTGACGACCGCCAACGAGCAGATCTGCCTGCTGGTGCAGATCGAAACCCGCAAGGGGCTCGATGCGCTTGATGCCATCGCGGCGATGGACGGGGTGGACGGCCTTTTCATTGGCCCGGCCGACCTTGCCGCCGATATGGGGTGCCTCGGCAATCCCGGGCATGAGAGCGTGCGGAGCGCCGTGCTCGACGCATTCCAACGGATAAAGCGCGCGGGCAAGAAATGCGGCGTGCTGACATCGGATCCGGGATTGATCGATATATATAAAGCGGCCGGCGTCGATTTCATGGCCATCGGATCAGATGTCGGCCTATTGAGGGAAGCTGCAAACGCTGTATTTGATAGATTTAATTCTACCAGATGAAATATCCCCGTTTATAGATTGCCGTAGATTTAAGTGATTCAGATATATTATGATATATTTTTTCATCAACGGCGCGAGGCGGGGTGCGCCGCGGTACCTCACCCGATCACCTTCAGCACGATCTTGCCGAACCCGCCGCCCGCCTCCATCGCGCGATGCGCCTCAGCCGCCTGTGCGAGCGGAAAGACCTGACCGGCCAGCGGCTTGAGCCGGCCATCGGCGAACATCGGCAGCGCCTTTTCCGCGAAGCGACGCACCATGGCGCGCTTCTCGTCCGCCGTTCGCGATTTCATCACCGTGCCGATGAGGCGCAGGTGATTGTGCAGCAGGACCGAGAGCGGAATGGCGGCGCTGTCCTGCCCGCCCAGCAAGCCGACCTGAACCAGGCGCCCGCCCGGGGCGAGGCTCCGCAGATTGCGGGCGAGATAATCGCCGCCGACGAAATCGACGATCACATCGACCCCGCGTCCGCCGGTGGCATCACGCACACCCTGCTCGAAGTCCTCGGACCGATAATCGAACACCGCCTCTGCACCCAGCGCCAGCACTTCAGCGCGACGCGCGGCATTCGCGGTCGCAAAGACGCGCGCGCCGAGGGCGTGGGCGATCTGGACGCCGGCGGAGCCGACCCCGCCGGCCGCCGCATGGATGAGCACGGCGCTGCCGCTGGCCGTCTCGCCCAGATGCACGGCGGCTTCCCAGGCAGTGACGAAGGATTCCATCACCGCCGCTGCCCCGACATAATCGAGGCTTTCGGGGATAGGAACCGCCATGCCGCGGTCGACGCGGGCAAACTCCGCATAGGCGCCGCCGCCGACGATTCCCATCACCCGGTCCCCCGGCCGGATGTCGGTGACATGGGCGCCGACATCGACCACTTCACCGGCCACCTCCAGCCCGAGCAGGTCGCTCTCGCCATAGCTCTGGCGACCATAATAACCCTGACGCTGCAGAAGATCGGCGCGGTTGACGCCTGCGGCCCAAACCTTGACCAGCAGGTCGCCGGGGCGGACCTCCGGCACGGGCGCGTCGGTGAGGCGGAGCACGTCCGCCGCACCGAAATCGTCGAACACGACCGCTTTCATTTTGCCGCGGCCCTGGCGACCGCCCGGCGGGCGATGCTGGCGGCGAAGAGCGGCGTCTCGCGGCGGTTATGGTCGCCGCCGGCTTCCTGACGGGCGACGGCCGCCTGCTCGAAGGTCTGGCCGTGCGCGGCGAGAAACTCCATGAACACGTCGGTCGGGTGCGAGGTGACGCGGTTGGTGTAGCGGGTGCGCCCGCCCTCGACGGCCTCGGCGATCAGCTCCCAGATCACGTTGACCTGCGTGCGACCGACAGGCGTGAACACGTCGGAGATCGAGTTCATCCGGCAATAGCTCGCCGTGGCTTCTTCGGCGACATAGTGCTGGATCACCAGCCCGGTGCCGATCATCTCGACATTGATGACCATGCGACGGCCGTCGTCGGTGGTGGTGACGCCGGAGCCGATATGGTCCGGCGGGCAGCAGCGCAGATATTCGGCTTCCGGCAGGCTGAACAGCCACTCGGCGATGTCGATTTTCTCCAGCGGCACGTCGATATCGGCGGTATAGGCGGACTGCGACAGGATCTTGTCGGTCAGGACTTTCATGGCAATGCCTCTCGATGGAGCCGTGTCGCCGGTCGGCTTCTCGCCGGCCGGCACTGGGGAGTCAGGGTGGCGCGCGCCATCCGGAAACCGCTTATGCGCGGCGCCCGGCCGCCGGGTTTTTCGAGATTCCATGGTCGCCGTCAGGACTTGCGAGATGGAACGCCGATCCTCCTTGCCCGGGCGATCGTGATCGGGCGAACTGATGCCGCCGCTGTGGCAACGCCGCGAATATGCGAGTGTCCGGGATCGGCGATAAGCCGGAGCCTGCCGCAAACGGCTTTGCCCGGGACGCAAAGATGAGACCGCACTTCGCCGAATTCCTCGCCACCTTCGTTGATGTCGTGCGCGCGGGAAGCTTTTCCGGGGCCGCGCGCCGGCGCGCGGTCACGCCCTCGGCCGTGATTCGGCAGATCGATGCGCTGGAGGATGATCTGGGCGTCGCGCTGTTCATCCGCTCGACACGAGCACTCACGCTCACCGATGCCGGTCAGCGCCTTCACGAGCGGGCGCAACGCCATCTCGACGAACTCGCAGACACCCATGCCGAGGTCGCCGCCTTCGACGGCTCCGTCTCCGGCACGCTGCGGATCGCCTGCTTCCCCACCTTCGGCAAGCGCTATGTCCTGCCGGTGGTGGCGGCCCTGCAGGCAGAACATCCCGCCCTGCATGTCGAGCTCGACCTGACCGAGCGGCTCGCCGATCCGGTGGCGGAGCGGCTCGACGTCGTCATCCGCATGGGGGCGCTTGCCGACAGCACGCTGATTGCGACCAGACTGGCGCCGCTCACGCGGCTGCTGGTCGCGAGCCCGGCCTACCTGGCGCGGGCCGGCACGCCTGACAGCGCGGCGGCTTTGTCAGCGCATCGCCTGCTCGACAAGCTGCATGGCGCCGATCTCCTCGGCTGGCGCGACGTGCTCGGATGCCCGGCTGGCCACGCCGGGAAGGGCTCGGTGATCTTCCGGTCGGACGATTTCGACGCCTTGCGTGCGGCAGCCGAGGCGGGTCTGGGGATCGCCTTTCTGGCAAGCTGGGTTGTTGGGCCGGACGTGAGGGCCGGCAGGCTCGTGCGCCTGCAGCTCGGTGACGAGCCGTGGAACGAGGAATCGTCAGCCATCTACCTCCTTCGCGCGCTGCCGCACTCGAGCGCGAAGGTGCGCGCCTTCACCGAGGCATTGCGTGCGTCTATCGGACGTCCGCCGCGTTGGGAGCCGTGATCGTTCGATGCGGATTGAGCGTGGAGCGCCAGTTACCGCCACGGGCATTCATCGGCGATGGGTCCGCTTCTCGTTCGAAGTCCCCAATGGCGGACAGCCTGCCATCCGCGCGGCGGCTCCCGCAGCGGCCGGCCGGAGATCAGGCGGATCACCATCGCCGAGCACGCCCGCATCCTGAATGCCATCAAGCAGCGCGACCCCGAATCCGCCGCCATCGCCATGTCGACGCACCTGCAGGGCGCCAGGGAGAGGATGTCTGACGAGGACTGAAGCGGACCTCGCAGACGCCCGCGCCGAACACTCCTGCCCGCAGACTTGTATGATGACCGGCGAAGACGATTTTCCCGAGCCGGACGCTCGTCATCCGATCGGATGATGCCGCCCGGTCGGAAAGCGCTTCAGCCCCCGGCCCGGAAGCGCAGGCCGTCGATCAGGAGCGCCACCATCCGGCGCGCCTCCGCGACCTCGCCGTTGCTGGCGGGCGCGGCGAGCCGCATGGCCGCCAGCAGCACCTCGCGGGCGTCGACGTCGCCCCGCACCTCGCCGGCCGCAGCAGCCGCATCGAGCAGCCCGCGCAGCGCGGGCGCGAGCTGGCCCTGAACATAGTCCGGCAGAGACTGATAGGCCGGATCGCCCGAATACAGCGCAGGCCCGAGGCCCCGCTTTGTGCCGGCGAGATCGACCAGGCGCTGGACCCATGAGGCGAGCGCCTCGCCCGGCGGCAGGGTGCCGCCCAGCTCCGCGGCCGCGGCGACGCACTCGTCCACCTCGCGCCGGATGATCGCCTTGATCAGGTCCGAGCGCTGCGGAAAGTGCCGGTAAAGCGTGCCGACCCCGACGCCGGCCTCGGCGGCGATCGTCCGCATCGGCGCATCCACCCCGAGCCGGTCGAACACCGCCCGGGCGGCGCAAAGCAGGGCGTCGACATTGCGGCGTGCGTCGGCCCGCTGCGGGCGCTCCGGCCCGTCCGGCGCGGGCGGCCGCCCCTCGTCCATTCCGGTCACTCGAATTGCTCCTTGCTAAACGGAACATTGTTCCGTATAAAAACGGACGCCCGTTCCGCTTCCTGTCTACGCCGCGCCCCGGGCTTCCGCCAGCCTTTTCAAGGGAGACGATCATGCAGTACCGCCCTCTCGGCCGGACGGGCATAAAGGTCAGCGCCTACTGCCTGGGCACGATGATGTTCGGGAAGCTCGCCAATGCCGACCACGATGCGTGCATCCGCATGGTCCACAAGGCGCTCGATTTCGGCATCAACTTCGTCGACACCGCGGACGCCTACAGCCGGGGCGAGTCGGAGATCATCGTCGGCAAGGCGCTGAAGGGGCGCCGGGACGATGTCGTGCTCGCCACCAAGGCCGCGCTGCCGATGGGTGACGATCCGAACCAGCGCGGCACCTCGCGCCGCTGGATCACGCACGCGCTCGAAGCCTCGCTGCAGCGCCTGCAGACGGACCATATCGACCTCTACCAGATCCACCGGCTGTCGCCGGACACCGACATGGAGGAGACGCTGTCGGTGCTGACCGACCTGATGCGGGCGGGCAAGATCCGCGCCTTCGGCGCCTCGACCGTTCCCGCCTGCGACATCGTGGAGGCGCAGTGGATCGCCGAGCGGCGCGGGCTGGCGCGCTTCCGCACCGAACAGCCGCCCTATTCGATCCTCAACCGGTCGATCGAGCGCGAGGTGCTGCCGGCGTGCCAGCGCTACGGCATGGGGGTGATGGCGTGGAGCCCGCTGGCCAAGGGCATGCTCACCGGCCGTTACCGGCGGGGTGAGCCGCAGCCCGACTCGCTGCGCGCGCGGTTCTTCCCGAAGGCGATGTCCGACGCGGCGAGCCTGAACGCGGTCGAGGCGTTGATTCCGCTGGCGGAAAGCGCCGGCATCCCGCTGATGCAAATGGCGCTCGCCTTCGTCGTGTCGCACCCCGCCCTCTCCGCCGCGATCATCGGACCGCGCACCATGGAGCAGCTCGACGGCCTCCTGGCCGGGGCCGATGTGGTGCTGTCCGACGACCTGATGGACCGGATCGACGAGATCGTGCCGCCGGGCACCGACATCGCCCCGCTCGAAGGCGCCGCCTACGTGCCCCCCGCTCTCGCCCACCCTGCGCTGCGCCGCCGCCCGATGGCGGAGCGCGCGGTGGGGTGAGGGGAGGGGCCGGAACTAAAATTTAGAGTGACCTCCTTCATACCGCGAAATTGGTCACCAGCACGCATCAGATGGATTGATGGATGGAACTCCGAGTTTGAAGGCAAAGCGACCGCTGCACCAAGCCGTGTGTGCTTGGGAGACCAAGCCCGACTCAAGATGAGTAAACTCCAAGGAGTCCAATCATCTCTCGCCGTCATCGAAAACCCGGAGGCGTTCGCATTCGGCGCAGCGGCCGTACCCAGTTTAAGTCCAAGCGTATACAGGCCGCAATGCCCTCCTGCGTAGCTGATGCTCGACACTAAGCCCAGACCAGTCTGAAAAGCCTGCGTAGGTACCCAGACCAGCGAGATTTGAGCGGCTTGTGTCCAATCTGAACAGCTTCTTGAACAGCGACTTTTTGTCGGCTGCAGGAACCTCTGGTAGAGAGAGGTAGTCGATAGCAATCAGATACTCCTCCGTGTCTCGCCAGATATTAACATCTGAAGCGAGAACCCGTTGGCGTGCCCGGTCGGTCAGGATGACCATCTCTGGCACGTAATCCGAAGAACGCCGAAAGCAGAAAGCGAGGCAAATGAATAGGAAGTATGACGGCCGAGTCTCCTTCATCAGTCTACCGACGCACTCCCTAAATGTGTTTGATGCAATAAAGTCCTCTCCAATGAAATATGCGCCGCATATCAATAAATTGTACAGCTCAACGCTGTCCTCATATACCTCGCTATCGGACGGTGTTTGGCGACGGATAAGATTTGTCAAACTATCTGATATTAAATGAATTGCCAGATCGTATTGCTCATGGTTCATGACCGGCTCAGCCCGCTTTACGGCTTGCACCAGCTGACACAGTGAGTAGGTGGTCCTTACCCTTAGATCTACCGCGACGATATAAAGGGCCGTCTCAAGCGCGCTTATTAATACAGCGGCATAAGGCTCACGCATGGACTTGTCAGACTGTTTGGACATAAGATTTACACAGCGCAAAACCAATCGTCGGAGTCGCGAAAGAAGCCAACCCGAAATGTTAGCGAACTGGATCTCATGCTCCGCTACGATCAGCCGTATTTGATTGAGCTTGGCGCGTAGCGATCTAGTTTCACGCACATTGTCCTGGTTGAAAAGTTGACAGGCGTCACCTGACGCATCTCGGATGCGGTCGTCCTGCATGCGAGTCAGGGATGCGGAGACATCCCTCAGAAGCGCTGAGACATGTTCGCGCGCTATCGACAAGGGCGAAACGAAGGGCCGCAGGTGCGTTCCTATCTTCTTATCATTTGGGTAGAGCTTATAGCGCTCTAGATGATCTCTAATGCATTTCTCGATGCGATCGGCAAGCTCGCCGGTTCCAGTGAAAATAAAATAATCATCAACGTACCGCCTTACATCGTAGTGACGACCATGCACATATCCAGCGATAAGCATATCAGATTGAACACAATCATCTATATCTTGAAATATTATTTCGGCAAATATGCGAGATATTTCTGGGCCAACTACAATTCCATTCGTCTCGTTATAATTTGATTTCTGCATCAGTTTATCAAAAGCGGACTCAAAACTATACGAATTTCGATAATTCTTCGAGAATTTTTTACTTTTCACCGCCCAAGTTACTGAGTGAGTATATATGTTATAGAAGCATTTGGATACATCAAGTGTCCGCATTACAGCGTGACGCTCTTCAAGTCGAATGTATTCTCGTGAGGAGACAAATTTGCCGAGCAGATTGTATTTTCCATACACGAAATAGGACGTCATATGGGATGGATCGGGCTCGTCAGACTGAGCGAGAAGCTGCGGTATTCCGGAACGCGCACCATCATCATCAGTACTGACCTCGATGGCAAAAGGTGAGGCAAGCGCTACTGGCCTTCGGAGTGAAAAATCTCCTCGGCTGCAGTGTGCCAACATTCCCATCGCGTGCAACTCGTAGAATTTGGCCATCTCACGCTGCATCAAAGGGTGCACGATGCTCAGAACAGTCCGCCGGTCGCGATTCTTTATGATCCCATAGTTGTAAGGTACCGAATAAGCTGAATTATTTTGGGCGATCCTATCGAGCAATGCTGCAACGCCGGGTGGAGGAGAAGAAGATAGCCCCGCATGTAGCCGATCGTTTGAGAATATTACCGGCACTTCATATGGAAGGGTGTCCGTCAGAAGGGCACGGTAGGCGAGAGCTTTTTTGTCCGATTGTTCAAACATTTCTCCACACCTCCCGCGCCCGCGAGAGCCGACTGTTACTGAGCTTGATCAACCGCCGCGATTGAAAGCCTAGTCGGAATGACAGCTTGTTAATCTGTTCAAGATGATGTGGGCTCAAACGAGCGCGGATTCGAGCGGAGAACTCACTATGTTTGCTCTTAAGCAAATGATGCGTGAAATCATCTAACTTTTTTAACTCTTCTGGCACGGTCGAAATAAAATTTTTGTTATTGTATATACCGCATCTCCGGTAGTTGTGATAAATGCCTGATCTCACGCGTTTCTTGTGGATCCAGTGGCTCACTCCATGTCGCCGCAACTCATAGTTAGAAGTGAGAAGGCGTAGCCGGTCAACGAGTAGGCCCGGATTATTATCCTTCATGAATTGCTTCAATGATAAAACTACTCGGGTCTTCAGTCGGGCAATTTTATCCGGAGCGATAGTGACTTCGATTGTTCTAGCGTCGCAGTTCACGCCAGATCGCGTCAGGAAGCGGTAGCCGAGATAATCGAAATACATGGGATTATTTCCCTTGGACGTAAAGTTCGTCTCGGAACGCTTTTTGGTGTGGAACTGCATGCCCGCTGAGAGGGCTGTTGAGATCTGCGTGACGACGTCCGGGGCATGATCGTAGCAGAAGATCACGATATCATCGGAATAGCGAAAATATCGATATACGCCCGGAAGTGCCCGGACGAAGCGGTCAAACGGCTCCATCGCGAGTTCGGCGAGAACGCCGCTTAGCCCGACCCCGCGAGGAAGGCCGAGTTGCCCCGGCGCGCAGTGTGCGTCGAAGTATTGCAACAAAAAATGTCGAACAACTCGAGGAATAGAAGTGTTATATGCCAGCCTATCGCGTAGATCGTCCGCATTGATGGATTCGTAAAACTTGGAAACGTCTCGTCGGATGACCGTATAGGGAGTTCCGTCAAGCATGGCCTCAACGACGCCGCTGACGATGCGGTCCCGATTAGGCGGAGTGACTCGAAATCTTCGAGCAATATATGCAGCGAGAACGCGAAGAACGAGGGCCTTCTTATAATCTGGATATGTGACGCAAGGCTTCCCCCGCGCCTGCCCCCGAGTAAATACTTTCAGGTCAATGTTACGACTGCTCACGCTCTCTGCGATTTGTTCAGAGAGGGTTGGGCCATCTGAAATCACGTCGAGATTAAACCGATGCGAGTCACCAACACGCATCGCGCGCGCAAATGCCGACGCAGAAAAAACAGATTTCAACTTACCCACCTCCCTATGACAGAATGCCTTCGGCTTTCAGGATATGCAACCCAGCCGGGCGTCTACTCGCGACAATCGCAAGACCGTCCAGATGGCACAGGCCGGGAGGGCGGGGGTCGTGGCGTGATCGTCGAGACCCCAGAAAGCCGGCGGTCGCCGCCCGAGAATGGAGATGGCAGAACGGGGCGATGGCGTAAAAGCACCGGGATGCCTCGCGATGCTTCCTCCACGAAGCCAAGCCGCTCCATCCCAAGCCACGCCATGACACGTTCCGGACGTCCCGGGCCTCTCGCCTGTCTGGAGGCAGGCATGCCGGGCCTGCCGAACGCGATGGGCGCACGGTGCTCTCAATCGTCGAGCATCCCGAAATCTCGTCCGGTTTTCGCTGAAGAACCTCGGCCGGCTGTGCCGCGCTGGCGGGGCCGGCATCGTGCGGCTGTGCCGGATGTCCGGATTGCATCTGTTCTGCGATGTCGCAAATGTGGTGAAGGAAAGGTGGGATCAAGGCGAGCCGTTTCGAAGCGCGCCTGATTGACAATTTTTGAAAATTTGCCCTCCTTGTCGTGTCTCGATCCTCACTTCGGAAAGAGACGGCCATGCGCACATCGTTCTATGCTTCCCAAAGCCTCTATTCGGAGCCTGGGCCCTATCGCGACACGTTGATGCGCGGGGGCGCCGAGCCCGGGCACGTTGCCCGGTGGATCGGTTCGTTCATGCAGCATCCCCGCGGGGCGGAAACCGCGGAACGGGGGTTCACGCCTGAACAGGCCGCCGATCTGGAGCTTCGTTCCGCCGCCGAGATCCTGTCTGTCGCCGTGGCGCGCGGCTTGCTCGACGGCGAGGCCGCACAGCCCGACGTCGGCGCACGGCCCAAAGTCGGCGGCGTTTGCCGGGATTTCGCCATCCTGGCGGTCAGTCTGTTTCGCGCGCGCGGCACCCCGGCCCGCCTCCGCGTCGGGTTCGCCGATTATATCGTGCCCGGCCATTGGGAGGATCACTGGCTTTGCGAATGGCATGATGGCGGGCGCTGGAGACGGTTCGATGTGGAGTTCGCGGCGATCGGGGACCGTGCCTTCGACACGCTGGATGTGCCGCGCGACCGGTTCATCACCGCCGGCGAGGCATGGTTCCGGATCCGGCGCGAGCCGGACATCGCCGCGCGATTTGGCGTTTCGAGTCTGGACCTCCGCGGGACGTGGTTCGTCGCGGGAAGCCTGATGCGGGACATCGCCGCCCTGCGCAAGCTCGAGCTGAAGCCGTGGGATTATTGGGGCCTGTCGCAGGACCTTTCCCGCGATTCCGCCGCGTGGCCGCGGCACGCAGGGACAACGCTGGACCAGCTCGCCTCGCGGCTCGGAAACGCCGATATGGCCGGAGAGGGCGAACCTCAATCCGTCAGGGACTGGCCGTTGCCGAGGGAGGTCGTCGGCTTCCCCCATGGCGCGCCCATGGCCGTGGTGTTGCGCCACGCCTGACGCCCCCGGGCGCGTCCGTTCTTCAGATCGAACCGATCTTAACGACAGGGATATGCTCAAGATTTTGCGTCTGGAGCGATCTCTTGTCGATCTGATGATTCCATCGGATTGGAAAGCGCTTTAGGGTCCGCATGAGCATGTCCGCGATTGCGGCGACGGGCCGATATGAGCCTGTCCAGCTGGCGGACGTCCCCTCTGATGCTTGTTTTATCTTGCGGGACAAGCAGCAGAAGGTCGACAGGCCACTCCCTCACCTCAAGCGCATGTTGCGGCCTGTCGGCCACGCCGTCCCGATGGCGCGGGACACGGGCTCCACCTCGCCGCAGCAGCCCGGAACCGCAGGAAACCCGCCCAGCTTCTCCCGAGCGGACCGCGGATCGGAGCGATATCAGCGGCCGCCTTTCTTTCCGTCATCGACGATCGCGGCGCGAGGCGGGGCGCGCCGCCATGCCCCATGCGGCAACCTTCAGCACAATCTTGCCGCACCCGCCGCCGGTCCCGTAGCGCGATGGGCCTCGGCCGCCTGGGCGAGGGCAGGACTTTGCCGATCAGCGGCTTCAGCCGGCCATCGGCGACCATCGGCAGCGCGCCTTCCGCGAAGCGCCGCACCATGGCGCGCGTCTCGTCCGCCGTTCGCGATTTGATCACCGTGCCGATGAGGCGCAGGTGTGGGGCGCGGGTGTGAGGCGGGGGTGATTGTGCAGCAGGACGGAGCGCGGAATGGGCGCGCCGCCCTGCCCGCCCGGCAGGCCGACCTGAACGAGCGCCCGCCGGGGGCGAGGCTGCGCAGAGTGCGGGCGAGATCGTGGTGCGGCTCGGGCCGGGCGGCGAGCCGTGGAACGATGGCCCGTCAGGCATCTCTCTCCCGCGCGCCCTGCCGCAGCCGAGCGTGAAGGGGAAAGCCTTCACCGACGCCCTGCGCGCGGCGATCGGAAGCCCGCCGATCTGGGAGCTGTGAGCGATGAGCGCTCGTCGGGCGCAGGGGGTGTGGAGCGGGGATTGGATCGGCGGGGGATGGCGGAGGTTGGGCGAAATTTACCCCAAAACCGCAAGCGAATATTCAAGGCCCGCAATTTGGTATTTACCTATATTATCGTACTGTCCAAATTCTCGCTTTATTCCATCCATGTAATTTTTGTTTGTAATCAATTGTATTTAAAATTCAATGATGGACGTTACTGGGTAACTTAACCAATATTTTACTTTTCCACTAATGATAATAATTGGGAGTGTCTCTATATTAGTTTCAGTAAAATCATTTCTGTCTTATCGAGAACATGGAACGAGGGTGGCAACCGCGATTTATTAAGAAAGGAGATTTTTGGATTATCATGCACTATATTTGACTTGCATGGTGGTCAGCTTAGGAGGCATTGGTGCCGGACTTTGAAAATTTTCCCGACGACAATGAAGTTGCCCTACTTCAGTACATTGAAGAGTTCACCGCTAAGTACAAAGAAGAAATAAGGAATTATGATGACAATGATGACACTAGGCATGTCGAGATTGAATTTATGAATAACGTCCTAGCTGCGGCAAAAGCCCTTGAAGTAGACGAATTCAAGGACTGGCGCATCCCCAATTTGGATGAAGCATATTCGACCGTCAGCAGCTTTCGACTTTTTACGCAAAGTTATGTGATCCGAGCTCAAGTGAAGGCCGCGCGACTCGTAAAGGTCTATTCTGTCAGCCTTGACGCTCCGACACGAGAGCGTATCCATTCGCTAATTACGGCGATCCGGGGAGTTCTGGATAATGCCGACATCGACGATCGGAAGCGAAATTCACTATACAGCAAACTTAACGCCTTCGAGGCAGACGTGGAT
>JAEZMP010000407.1 GCA_023442215.1 Pseudomonadota bacterium | reverse complement strand
TCGCCTACGGCATGGCGCGGGCGCCGGAGGAGTGGCGGCCGATGCTGATGATGATGGTGATCCTGCCGTTCTGGACGAGCTTCCTCATCCGCGTCTACGCCTGGATGGGCATCCTGTCGCGCGAGGGGCTGCTCAACAAGGTGCTGATCTATCTCGGCCTCGTCGACCCGGCGAGCCCGCTGGTGATCCTGTCGACCACCACGGCCGTCTATATCGGCATCGTCTATTCCTACCTGCCGTTCATGGTGCTGCCGCTCTATTCGGCGCTGGAGAAGCTCGACGGCACCCTGCTGGAGGCGGCCGCGGACCTCGGCTGCCCGCCGATCAAGGCGTTCTGGAAGATCACGTTCCCGCTGTCGGTGCCCGGCGTGGTGGCGGGCTGTTTCCTCGTGTTCATTCCGGCCGTGGGCGAGTTCGTGATCCCGGATCTGCTCGGCGGCTCCGACACGCTGATGATCGGGCGCACGATGTGGAACGAGTTCTTCAACAACCGCGACTGGCCGGTCGCCTCCGCCGTCGCGGTGGTGCTGCTGGTGATCCTGGTGGTGCCGATCGTGCTGTTCCAGAACCATCAGGCCAAGCTGCAGGAGCGCGTCTGATGCCGGCCCGGAAAGACACCGTCAAATCGTCGCCGCGCTCCGGCGCAGCCAAGCGGGCAGGGGGAAGCCGCCGATGAACAGCCGCAGCCCGTCGTGGTTCAACGTCGTGTCCGTCACCCTCGGCTTCGCGTTCCTCTATCTGCCGATCGTGCTGCTGATCATCTATTCGTTCAATGCCGGCCGGAACGTCGCGATCTGGGAAGGCTGGTCGACCCGGTGGTACGTCGCGCTGTGGCAGGACGCGCAGCTTCTCGACGCGGCCTGGACGACCATTCGCGTCGCGGTGATCTCCGCTTCGGCGGCCACCGTGCTCGGCACGCTCGCCGCGATCACGATGGTGCGCGGCGGGCGCTTCTTCGGCCGCAGCCTGTTTTCCGGGATGCTGTCGGCGCCGCTGGTGCTGCCGGAGGTGATCCTCGGCCTGTCGCTTCTGCTGCTGTTCGTGGCGTTCGACTTCGCCCGCGGCTTCTGGACGATGACCATCGCCCACATCACCTTCACCATGTGCTACGTCGCGGTGGTGGTGCAGTCGCGGCTGGTGACGTTCGACCGGACACTGGAAGAAGCCGCGCTCGATCTCGGCTGCACGCCGTTCAAGACGTTCTTCGCGATCACGCTGCCGCTGATCCTGCCGGCGGTGCTGTCGGGCTGGGTGCTGGCGTTCACGCTGTCGCTCGACGACCTCGTGATCGCGAGCTTCACCACGGGACCGGGCGCCACCACGCTGCCGATCAAGATCTACAGCCAGGTGCGGCTCGGCGTTTCGCCCGAGATCAATGCGGCCTGTACCATCCTGATCGCCATCGTCACGGTCGGCGTGATCTTCACCTCGATCCAGATGAAGCGCTCGGCGACCGAGCGCAAGCGCGCGGAGCGGATGGCGGCGGCGGGGCGCTGACCGGGCCGAACAAGCCCGCGGCCTACGGGCGTGTCCGACCGCCGACGACGCGCAGGTTGGCGCGCCGGTCGCGGGCGGACCCGCCGAAGCCGATGCCCTTCGCCTCCGGGCCGAGAACCACGAGCGCCGTGACCGCGACCGCCGCCGCGCCGCCGAACAGGGCGAGCGCGAGCGCGTAATTGCCGCCGAGCTGCGTCGTCAGCAACGCCTGCAGCGTGACGGTCGACGAGGCGATGAGGTTGCCGCTCTGATAGACGAGGCCCGGGAAGGTGCCGCGCACCATTTCCGGCGACAGCTCGTTGAGGTGCACCGGCACCACGCCCCACGCGCCCTGCACGCAGAACTGCACCAGGAAGCCGCCGACGGCGAGCCACTCTGGCGAACCGCCGAACGCCCAGAGCGGCAGCGCGGGCAGGGCGAGGATCGCGGCGATCGCGATGGAGCGGCGCCGCCCGGCGCGGTCGGACAGCCCGCCGAAGAAGATGCTGCCGACCACCGCGCCGAAATTGTAGACGATGGCGACCAGCCCCACCTGCGCGGTGTCGAGGTGGCGCTGGGTCTCCAGGAAGGTCGGATAGAGATCCTGCGTGCCGTGGCTCATGAAGTTGAACGCGGCCATCATCAGCGCGGCCCAGACGATCAGCTTGACGTTGCCCTTGATGACGGCGCCGAGCGCGAGCTTGCGGCCGGCTTTCGCCCGTTCCACGAAGGCGGGCGATTCGTCAACGTTGCGGCGGATGAACAGCACCACGAGCGCGGGCACGGAGCCGAGCATGAACAGCCCGCGCCAGCCGACGTGATCGAACAAGAGGAAGAAGAACAGCGAGGCCAGCAGATAGCCGGCGGGATAGCCGGATTGCAGGATGCCGGAGACGAGGCCGCGCACCTTGGACGGCACCGTTTCCATCGCCAGCGAGGCGCCGACGCCCCACTCGCCGCCCATGACGATGCCGTAGAGCGTGCGCAGCACGATCAGCATGGTGAGATTGGTGGCGAAGCCGCTGGCGAATTCCAGCCCCGAATAGAGCAGGATGCTCGTCATCAGCACCGGCCGCCGGCCGATCCGGTCCGCGGCGAGGCCGAACACCAGGGCGCCGATGGGACGCACCGCGAGGGTGAGGAAGATCGCGATCGACACGCTTTCGATCGAGGTGCCGAATTCCTTCGCGATCTCGACCAGCACGAACACCAGGATGAAGAAATCGAACGCATCGAGCATCCAGCCGAGATAGCTGGCGACGACCGTCTTGCGCTGCTGCGGCGTCAGCAGGGTGAGCGGAGCGAAGAACGACGTGAGCGCGGACATGACCCAGCCTCCGGAGCGACGGCTGTTGATTGTCGCGCCATTCCGCACGCGCAGGAAGGGGCATCGACACGTCATCTGCGCGGACGGACCGGAGCGTCCCGCGCCGTCTTGCCGTGGATTAGCCGTTGCCGCAGGGAACCGCCGTCGCTACTGTCCGCGCACTTTTTCCGGCCCGGCCCTGGCCGCCGGGCATCCCTTTGCGAGGTGCCGACCGATGACGGACGAAACTCCGTCTTATCTGCGTCCCGAACGTTCGTTCCAGGGGCTCATCCTCACGCTGCAACGCTTCTGGGCGGAGCGGGGCTGCGTCGTGCTGCAGCCCTACGACATGGAAGTCGGCGCGGGTACGTTCCACCCCGCGACGACGCTGCGTTCGCTCGGCCCGCGGCGGTGGAACGCGGCCTATGTGCAGCCCTCCCGCCGGCCCAAGGATGGGCGCTACGGCGAGAACCCGAACCGGCTGCAGCACTATTACCAGTTCCAGGTCATCATGAAGCCGTCGCCGGCCGACCTGCAGGACCTCTATCTCGGCAGCCTCAAGGCCATCGGCCTCGACCCGCTGCTGCACGACGTGCGCTTCGTGGAGGACGACTGGGAAAGCCCGACGCTCGGCGCCTGGGGCCTCGGCTGGGAGTGCTGGTGCGACGGGATGGAAGTCTCGCAGTTCACCTATTTCCAGCAGGTCGCCGGCTTCGAATGCGCGCCCGTTTCCGGCGAGCTGACCTACGGGCTCGAACGGCTGGCGATGTATATCCAGGGCGTCGAGAACGTCTACGACCTGAACTTCAACGGCCGCGAGGGCGCCGACAAGGTGACCTACGGCGACGTGTTCCTGCAGGCCGAGCAGGAATATTCGCGGCACAATTTCGAGCACGCCGACACCGACCTGCTGCTGCGCCACTTCCAGGACGCTGAGCGCGAGTGCCGGCACCTGCTCGAGGCCGGCGAGGACGGCGACCGCCATCTGATGGCGCAGCCGGCCTACGACCAGTGCATCAAGGCGAGCCACGTCTTCAACCTGCTCGACGCGCGCGGCGTGATTTCCGTGACCGAACGGCAGAGCTACATCCTCCGGGTGCGCGAGCTCGCCAAGGCCTGCGGCGGCGCGTGGCTGAAGACAGCGGCCGGCGGCGCAGGCGGCTGAGCGCCCCGACGTCCCGCACGGCCGCACCGCCTTCCCTTTCCGCCGCACAGATCGAATAAAGACCGATGCCCGACCTTCTTCTCGAAATCATGTCCGAAGAGATTCCGGCGCGGATGCAGCGCCGGGCTTCGGCCGACCTTGCCGCACTCGTCACCGAGGGGCTGACCGCCGCCGGCCTGACCAGCGAGCATCTGCGCGCCTTCGCGACGCCGCGACGCCTCGCGTTGCAGGTCTCCGGCCTGCCCGCCCGTTCGGCGGACGTCGAGGAGGAGCGCAAGGGCCCGCGCGTCGGCGCCCCGCAGGGTGCCATCGACGGCTTCCTGAAGGCCTCCGGCCTCGCCTCCATCGACGAGGCGACGGTGGTGTCCGACCCGAAGAAGGGCGATTTCTACGTCGCCCGCACGGTGAAGCCGGGGCGTGCGACCACGGAGATCGTCGCGGAGATCGTGCCGGACGTCATCCGGCGGTTCCCGTGGCCGAAATCGATGCGCTGGGGCGCGGGAACGCTGCGCTGGGTCCGGCCGCTGACCTCGATCCTCTGCACCTTCGGACCCGAGACGGAAGACCCCGAGATCGTCCGCTTCGAGGTCGAGGGCATCGTCTCCGGCAACGTCACCTACGGCCATCGCTTCCACGCGCCCGGCCCGATCGAGGTGAAGCGCTTCGACGACTATGTCGCCAAGCTCGAGAAGGCCTACGTGGTGCTCGATCCCGACCGACGCCGCGACATCATCCTGCACGACGCCAAGGACCGCGCGCTCGCGCTCGGCCTCGAACTCGTCGAGGATGACGCGCTGCTCGCCGAGGTCGCCGGCCTCGTGGAATGGCCGGTGGTGCTGGTCGGCTCGTTCGATCCGGCGTTCCTCGAGATCCCCGACGCGGTGATCCGCTCCACCATCCGCGCGAACCAGAAGTGCTTCGTGCTGCGCAACCCGGAGACGGGCCGGCTGGCGAACCGCTTCGTGCCGACCGCCAACATTGAGGCCCGCGACGGCGGCAAGGCCATCGTCGGCGGCAACGAGCGCGTGGTGCGCGCCCGGCTCTCCGACGCCAAGTTCTTCTACGAGACCGACCTGAAGGTGCCGCTGGAAGAGCGGGCGAAGAAGCTCGACATCGTCACCTTCCACGAAAAGCTCGGCACCCAGGGCGAGCGCGTGGAGCGCATCGCCGCGCTTGCCCGCGAGATCGCGCCGCTGGTCGGCGCCGCGCCGGAAGACGCCGAGCACGCCGCCCGGCTCGCCAAGGCCGACCTCGTGACCGAGATGGTCGGCGAGTTCCCGGAGCTGCAGGGCTTCATGGGCCGGCGCTATGCCGAGAAGCAGGGTATTTCGCCGGCGATCGCCGCTGCGATCGAGGAGCACTACAAGCCGCAGGGGCCGTCCGATTCCGTTCCGACGGCGCCGGTTTCGGCGGCGGTGGCGCTTGCCGACAAGATCGACCTGCTGGTCGGCTTCTGGGCGATCGACGAGAAGCCCACGGGTTCGAAGGATCCGTTCGCGCTGCGCCGCGCCGCGCTCGGCATCATCCGCATCCTGATCGCCACCGGCGCGCCGGTGCAGCTTCACCCGCTGATCGAGGCGAGCCTCGACCTCTACGGCCCGCGCCGGCGCGGCGGGGCGGCGACGGACGAGATCGTCAAGGACCTGATGTCGTTCTTCGGCGACCGTCTTGAGGTGCAGCTTCGCGACCAGGGCGCCCGCCACGACCTCGTCAAGGCGATCCTCAACAGCCAGGGCAGGGGCGTCCAGTCGAACATCGTCAACATCGTCAAGCGCGTCGAGGCGCTCGGCCGGTTCCTGGAGGGCGACGAGGGCGCGAACCTGCTCGCGGGCTATCGCCGCGCCGCCAACATCCTCAAGGCGGAAGAGAAGAAGGACGGCCTGCAGCACGATCCGCGCGGCATCGATCCCGCCCTCCTGACGGAGCCGGAGGAAAAGGCGCTGTTCGAGGCCATCGGCGAGGCGACCGGCGCGGCGGAAGCCGCGGTCGCGGTGGAGGATTTCGGTGGGGCGATTTCGGCGCTGTCGCTGCTGCGTGCGCCCATCGACGCCTTCTTCGACCAGATCCTCGTCAATGCCGAAGACCGCCGCATCCGCGCCAACCGGCTGAGATTGCTGGCGGCGATCCCGGCGGCGACGGCCGCCGTCGCGGATTTCAGCCGCATCGGCGGCTGAGGGCAGGCGAAGCGGGGGCGCCGCGCGGCGCCCCTATCGGGCGAAGTTCCCCGGTCCGGGACGGAGATCTCCTGCCCCGACGGACGCGGCAGGCCCGCGGCTCCCGCCGGGTTCCGGGCGCGATGAAATCCATTTCCACGCCGGGGGATCCGTGCTCTAAAATCGGCTCCGGCCTCGACCTCGAAGGGGCCAAGGGGCTCCGATCCAGCGGCTGAGGCACGCGACATGAAGCAGGCGTTCGCCGAGTTCCTCGGCACGTTCATGCTGGTTCTGATCGGCTGCGGCGCCGCTGCCAGCATGAATCTCGGACCGGGAACCGTGGTCGTCGACGGTGTCGGCGTCGGGCTGGCGTTCGGCTTCGCGTTCGTCGCGGCAGCGTCTGCGATCGGGGTGATCTCCGGCTGCCACATCAATCCGGCCGTGAGCTTCGGCTTCCTCGTCGCCGGACGCATCGATGCGCCGACCTTCCTTCGCTACGCCGTGGGGCAGATGCTGGGCGGCATCGTGGCCGCCTGCACGCTCTACATGATCCTCTCGGGGCGCGAGGGCGGCTGGAACGGCAATCTCGGCCAGAACCTGTGGGGCCATGGCGTTCCCGACAGCTACGGGATGGCGTCGTCGTTCTTCTTCGAGACGCTCGGCACCTTCCTGTTCATGGCGACCTTCCTCGGCGCCACGTCCGGCACCAGCGCGACGCGGATGCGGGGCGTCACCGGCCTCGCCATCGGCTGCACCATCGTCGCGCTGCACATCGCCGGGATGAACATCTCCAACGTTTCGATCAATCCTGCCCGCTCGTTCGGGCCGGCCCTGATCGGGCTCGCGGCCGATCCGCTGGCGTTCAAGCAGGTGTGGCTGTTTGTGATCGGCCCGCTCGCCGGCGCAGGCATCGCCGGCACGCTCTACAAGGCGGGCGTGCTGCGCCCGGGTGAAGACCCGGACGGCGGCGACACGGCGGACATCGACTGAGAGGAGAGGGCGGGGCGACGTTTCGACCCCCGCCACGAACCGGACCCGCCTGACGGCGAGCCGCATCCAACCCTGCCGCGACCGGATTCAAGGACACGGCAACGCCCGGGAGAACGGCCGTTCAGCCCGGGCGCAATCGTTCGGAAACGTCTCAGGCGATGGTGGTGCCGAAGACCCGGCGGAACACCGTGTCGACATGCTTGAGGTGGTAGCCGAGATCGAACAAGGATTCGAGTTCGGCCTCCGACAGGTAGGCGCGCACGTCCTGGTCCGCCTTCAGCAGGCTGAGGAAGTCGCCACCCTGCTCCCACACCGGCATCGCGTTGCGCTGCACGAGGCGGTAGGCGTCCTCGCGCGAGGAACCCTTCTGGGTGAGCGCCAGCAGCACGCGCTGCGAATGCACCAGCCCGCCGAGCAGATCGAGATTCTTCTGCATCCGGTTCGGATAGACCAGCAGCTTGTCGATCACGCCGGCGAGCCGCACCAGCGCGAAATCGAGGGTGACGGTCGCGTCCGGCCCGATCATCCGCTCCACCGACGAGTGCGAGATGTCGCGCTCGTGCCAGAGGGCGACGTTCTCCATCGCGGGCAGGGCGTAGGAGCGCACCATGCGGGCGAGGCCGGTGAGGTTCTCGCTGAGCACGGGGTTGCGCTTGTGCGGCATCGCCGACGAGCCCTTCTGGCCCGGCGAGAAATATTCCTCCGCCTCCAGCACCTCGGTGCGCTGCAGGTGGCGGATTTCGACCGCGAGCCGCTCGACGGACGAGGCGACCACGCCGAGGGCGGCGAAATAGGCGGCGTGACGATCGCGCGGGATGACCTGGGTGGACACCGGCTCGGGTACTAGCCCCATGGCCTCTGCGACGTGTTCCTCGACCGCCGGATCGATGTTGGCGAAGGTGCCGACGGCGCCGGAAATGGCGCAGGTGGCGACTTCCTTGCGGGCTGCGACCAGACGGTCGCGACCGCGCGAGAACTCCGCATAGGCCTGGGCAAGCTTGAGCCCGAAGGTGACCGGCTCGGCATGGATGCCGTGGCTGCGGCCGATGCAGGGCGTCATCTTGTGCTCGAACGCGCGCCGACGGAGCGCGGCGAGCACGAGGTCCATATCGGCGATGAGCAGGTCGGCGGCGCGAACGAGCTGCACGTTCAGGCAGGTGTCCAGCACGTCCGACGAGGTCATGCCCTGATGTATGAAGCGGGCGTCCGGCCCGACGAACTCAGCCAGATGCGTCAGGAAGGCGATGACGTCGTGCTTCACCTCGCGCTCGATAGCGTCGATGCGCTCGACGTCGAAGGTCGCGGCGCGGCCCTTTTCCCAGATCGTCGCCGCCGCGGACTCAGGGATCACGCCGAGTTCGGCGAGCGCGTCGCAGGCATGGGCCTCGATCTCGAACCAGATGCGGAACCTGGTTTCCGGCGACCAGATCGCGGTCATCTCCGGTCGGCTGTAGCGCGGGATCATCGTGGCATCCTCGGATTCTCTGGCCCCGCCCGGCGAAGACGCGGGCCGGGGCGGGAACGAAACGGCTTCAGGCGCGAAGCGCCGCGATGCGGGCGGCATATTCCGCCGGGCCGCCCTTGAACACGGCGGAGCCGGCGACCAGCGCATCGGCGCCGGCGGCGATGACGAGCGGCGCGGTTTCCGGCGTGATGCCGCCATCGACCTGAATGCGGATCGGCCGGTCGCCGACCATCGCCTTCACGCGGCGCACCTTCTCCACCATCGCCGGAATGAACGCCTGCCCGCCGAAACCGGGATTGACCGTCATCACCAGGATGAGGTCGAGCCGGTCGAGCAGGTATTCGATGGCGCTTTCGGGCGTCGACGGCACGATGGAGACGCCGGCCTTCCGGCCGAGGTGCCGGATCGCCTGCAGGGAGCGGTCGACGTGAGGGCCGGCTTCGGCGTGGATGGTGATGCGGTCGCAGCCGGCCTCGGCGAAGGCTTCCAGATAGGGATCGGCGGGCGCGATCATCAGGTGGGCATCGAACGTCTTGGCGCTGTGCGGCCGCAGCGCCTTGATCACATCCGGGCCGAAGGTGATGTTCGGCACGAAATGCCCGTCCATCACGTCGAGGTGGATCCAGTCCGCGCCGGCCGCGTCGATGGCACGGACTTCCTCGCCGAGCTTCGAGAAGTCCGCCGACAGGATCGACGGGGCGATCACGACGGCGGGTGAGGCGGAGGTCGACGGGGTGGCGGCGCTCATCATCGGCTCCGGGCTTCGGGACGTTTCGGAATTCGGGCACGAAAGCGGGTTGCGGGCCGCGTAGCACGACCGGCGTTGCGAGGCAAACCGCTGTTGCGCGCGGCCTCGCGGAGGCTTAACAGCATGGCCGGGCAGGGCAGCGGTGCCGGCTTTCGCACGCCGCTTCGATGCCGCCGGCCCCCTTCCCTCCATCCCTCTGGAATCGCTGCATGATTCCGTTCAATCATTCGTCCGGCGACATGCTGGCCGACCGT
>JAEZMP010000337.1 GCA_023442215.1 Pseudomonadota bacterium | reverse complement strand
TAGACAGGGGAAAGGGCATCGGCAGGCTCGCCGAGCGGCTGATCGTTCAGCATCCCGACTGGACCTATCGGCGGATCGCCGAGGAGGTGCAGGCAGATCACCGGCGCAAACGCGAGCGAGAAGTCCGTCAGGTGGTACGCCAGCCGGATGCGGAGATACAGGCAGGATTCCGACCGATGTGAGTAGGGAACAAGTGTCAGCTATGGCCACCCACGATAGCGTCAATCTCGTCGAGCTGTTTAGCCCACCACTCGATCGCTTCATCTATCAGTGTTCGACCGTCTTCCCCTTCGAACGCGCCGGACCCCATAGGCCGATAGATATTTTCCTCGATCAAGAATTGCCTGACTACGTCGAACCGTCGTGACTTTGCGGATATGCCATTATCGGCACGGGTCCTTCCGTCATCTCCGAAGCGTATTCTTTCAGAATGTTATTTCTTTCATGCTCGATGAAATCTCGAAAGATCGCATGCTCGTCTGCGATCTTCCAGGATTTATGGAGATCATTTGCAACGGTACGAACCGCTGCGTTGTTTCCCCCGTCAACCTTATCGAGTACGTGGCCAACTGCTCGGAGCAAAACGACGACGAGAACCAAATATAGACGCCACTTGATATGTCCGACTTCAGCTTCCATTTTGTCACGAACATACATCGCATCCTGGAGCACAAGCCTTGCTTTCGGCACTCTTGTAATTGTTCGCATATTGCCGCTCCGTCTGGATGGTTACTTACTCGACGTTCTCTCCCTGCTGGATCGAGGAGGCGTCCACGATCTTGGGAAGATTCTCGGCAAGCGCGAGCACCGTGGAAGCGGCGCCCCTCGCCGCCATGCGCCGGAACTCGTCCAGGTACTCGGCGATGCCCTCTGAGCCCTTAGCGTCCTTCATGCTCCGCAGGGCGTGCTCGCAGCCGAGGAGCAGGATGCGCATCCCGAGAATGTACTTCTCGGTCACGACGTCCCGCGCTACGCCGGATACGGCCATGCGGTACTTGAGATGGTAGGCGTTGTGATAGTTGATCTTGTAGACGCTCTCCGCACCAAGATCCTCGATCAGCCCTCCATCCGTCTCGCTGAAGTCCTCCGGCCATTGCTCCGTCTTGTAGCCCTTCACCTCACTCCCGTCCCGAGTCAGCAGCACGCAGGCCGGTAGGCCGTGGGTGGGAGCGTCCTCTCCTTCGCCGGACTTGCTCTCGCCTGCGCCCGACTTCTGCTTCGGCTTCTGCGTCGTCTTTTTCTTCTCGTCGTCTGTGTCGGCCGTCTCCGCGACGATCGAGATGCTCACTTCCTCGCTTGCGATCACCTGCGGCATCGCGTCATCCTGGAGACCGATGCGAAAGGTGAAGGTATCTCCCACCGCGATGTCGTCGCTCTCGGGCGAGAGGTAGAGCGTTAGCCGGCCGTCCTTGAGGTGCTCGCGGACGCCGAACTTCTTCCGCACCTCGTCCTCGACGATCACTCGGCCCGGATTGTCGGCTCTCTGGAGGTAGTCGTTGGCCGCATCTGTGCGAGCCGAGAGAGGGCGGCTGCGCCCCATGGGAATCTCGACCGCGCCCTTCTTAAAGCGCTCCTCCAATCGCACAAAGGTGGGGCTGTAGGCGCCTTTGAACTCGTCCTCGGTCCCACTCTCCTTCCCGTTGGGCTTTGCGTCGCCAGACGCCGGCAGCTTGATGCTTGGATCACGGCTCGACAGCAACCCGGCCAAGCTCGGGTCCCTATCGATAAGCTTCTGGAAGAGCGTGTTGCTCTCCGTCTTTGCCGCGCGCTCCAGTTCCTCCGCGGCGATCTTTGCCTGCAACGCTTTGAGCGCGTCGGACTCCTTGATCGTCTTCGTAACCTCCTCGACGTAACGCTCCCCGTCCAGCGTGTTGCTCAGGTGCTCACGGTCACCCTTCCAGACCTCGTTGTGGGCGGAGAAGGTTAGATTGCTCGCGTCCACGATGACGACGATCCTGTCCTTGAGCGCAGGGAAGCCGCAACTCGTGGATAGGTATCCTCGCGTCTGCTTGTACTGCACCTGCCCATTGACCGCATGGAAGACGCGATTGTTCGAGCTGTTGGGCTTCAGCCAACTCGGGATGTCGCGCTTGAGTGCAACCGCGCTGATGCTCACCTTGCCCAGTTCGGGCAACGTGAACTGGCCCACTGCGATCTTGCCTTCTCCTGAGGCTTCCTCTTCGTCTTCGAGGTCAGCCTCCTTGTGGGAGTTGAGAAGGAGGAACTCCATTCCGTAGAAAGGGCGCGGATCGACCCCCAACTCTCGGTCGGGCCCTTTGCCCTTGGTCGGTGTTTGCCTGAGGTCGAGGATACGGAACGGCAGAATGGTTTCGACGAGGTTCTCGTTGAGCGCCTCGCGAGAGCCGCGGAAGCTGAGAAACTTGGAGCCGACCTGGTAGTCGTACAGCTTCACGATCGTACCGGCGTCGAGGTGCATCCGATCGTAGCGCTTCCGTTCCACGGTATGGAACGGATAGAGTTCCGCAGCATCGAAACGGGGAATCTTACCGCCGGGGCCAACGAAATACTCGGCGATCGGCAGGGCGTCGCCCGTTCCCGGCCGACGGCGCATGATCGTCCAGCCCCACGGCCCCTTCTTATCGTAGCGGCGGGAGACGATGAGCTTGTACCAGCGGCGCCCACAGTACCGCAGCACGCCCGACGAGCCCATGTTGAACTTACCCTGGACGAATTGGATCGACTTCTTGTTGCCGGCGCTGAGCGACAGAAACGTCGTCTCGAAGTCGTCCGGGCTCTGGCCCTCGCCGTTGTCGGCGAACGTGTAGCACGGGAGCCCTTTGGCCTTGGACTTCGCGCCGGTGATCCCTATGGCGAGGTTGTTTTGGGCAAACTCCTTCAGCCAAGGATCGTTTGAGCCGAGGTTGACCAGCTTTCCTCCGTGCATCTTATGCACAAGTTGATCGACCGCTTCATACATGGTCGCGGGCGCGGACTTCCCCTTTGGATCGATGCCCTTCAGGTAGGCGTGCTTCATCAGCACGGCGTCAACCATATTGGTCATGAGCTCGGTGAGCGCCTTGCCGCCGTCCGACGCCTGGTTGGAGGTGACGTTGAAGTTCGTCTCCCGTCCGTCGAGCGGTTTCCAGTTGCCCGCCTCTTGGAACTCGGCGTGCCCCGCCAGAATTTTATCGACCTCGGCTTCGGACTCCGCGGCCATCAGCGTCAGGCATACCTTCTTGAAATCCATACCCATTGTCCCCTCACTCCAGCGTGAACTTTGCGGCGCCGCCCTTCTTGTTGGAGAGCTCGAACCGCTTCTTGCAGGCCGTAATCTCCTCGTTCAGAGCCTTGAAAATCTTCGTAATATCCTCATCCGTGTAGTCGTAGTTCGACCTGTTTGCCAGATTCCCTATCAATTGTATGTCCTTAAGCGCCTTAGAGACGCGCGCAGACGCAAGCTTTACGAACTTTGCTCGATCCTCTTCGCGTGACATCCTCACCTCCATATGTAGCGATGTCTCGTACATATACAGAATGTACGAGTAAATACAAGAGATAAAATCAAAGATTCTGCGCCGGACAGCATGCAGCGCGCGTACAGATCGCCCGGCGAAGCGTCTCCAGCACCAAGAAATCCGAGCCTCTGCGGCGTAACCTATTGTAGAATCGGGAGAATCTCGGGCGCCCCGGTTGACTTCCGGGCAGGTCCGAGTATATTCAACTATATGCAGAGGACCGATTCTCGCCGTGAGCAAACCTATTCGACCGACGAGGCAGCCAGGGAACTTGGGCTCTCGAAGAGCACTCTGCTGCGGTGGTTTCGCGAAGGTCGGATTTCCGACGTGAAGCGTGATAGGAATAACTGGCGGGTCTTTACAGTCGCCGACATCGAGCGGATCAGGAAGGTTTGTGATGGGTAGGGTGGCCACACGCGACAAGGTGAGGGCGCCGAGCTTCTTGGCCGTTGACTTCTTTTGCGGGGCTGGCGGCACGACGCGCGGGCTGATCGACTCCGGCGGGTATGTCATCGCGGGCATCGACAAGGACGACCGATGCACCAGGACCTACACGGACAACAACATCAACGAGTCGGTGGACTACGCCCCCGCTCGCTTCCTGAACTACGACGTATTTCCGCGTGCGGACGACTATGAGGGCGGGCAGCGGGACGAGCTCGTCGCCGAGTTGGACTCGCTCCTCTCCTATTATAGGGGGAAGGCGCCTGGCACCCCACTCCTGTTCGCGATATGCGCGCCCTGCCAGCCGTTCACGACCCTCTCCCGCAAGGAACTGAGCGACAGGCGCAAGAAAGGGCGCGAGAGAGATCGCGGCCTTCTGACGGAGGCAGCAGAGTACGTGTCGCGCTACATGCCGGAGATGGTCCTGTCGGAGAACGTAGCCGGCATCAAGGACCCGAAGTACGGGAACATATGGGAGGACTTCCGCGAGCGCCTCGACCAGTTGGGCTACGTGACGGGTTCGAAGGTCGTCTGCACCTCCCGGTTCGGCGTCCCGCAGTATCGCAAGCGGTCGATCCTGATAGCCGTGCGAAAGGAACTCGTCAGGGAGGAGCGCTTCGCCGACCTCATGGAGACCGAGCTTCTGGTCCCTGACGCAGACCCAAACTCGATGGTGACGACCGTTGCCGACGCGATCGACCACCTCCCGCCGGTGTCCGCCGGCGAGACACACCCTGACATCCCCAACCACAGAGCGCGGGCGCTGAGCGACTTGAACCTTAAGCGCCTCGCGTCGGCCGCGCCGGGCGAGTCCAACGCCTACATGGCGAACACGGAGTTCGGCGACCTGAGCCTCGACTGCCACCGTAAGGTCAATGCTCGCCTGAACGATCGCTGCTTCTCGGACGTGTACACGCGGATGCATCCCGACCGGCCTTCTCCGACCATCACGACGAAGTGCCACTCCATCTCAAACGGCAGGTTCGGGCACTACGACCCTGAGCAAGTGCGCGGCATCTCGCTGCGTGAGGCCGCCATCCTCCAGTCGTTTCCCGACGACTACGTATTTTATCCGACCGAGCAGATCGAGCCCGTCGCCCGCATGATCGGCAACGCGGTTCCGCCCCGCCTCGCGCGGTACTTCGCCACCTACCTGGTCAACTCGCTGGAGGCTGGTGGGTCACGCTAGCGGCGGCAGTCGGCATGGACATCTTCGACCGGCAGAAGAGAAGCGAGGTCATGTCCCGAGTGCGGGGCAAGGACACCAAGCCGGAGCTGCGGGTCCGATCCTACCTGCACGCGGCCGGACTCCGGTACGTCCTCCACGATAAGAGACTGCCGGGCAAACCAGACCTGAGCTTCCCGTCTCGAAGGGTGGCCGTGTTCGTCCATGGTTGCTTTTGGCACGGCCACGAGGGATGCAAGAGGGCAACCCTACCCGCGACGCGGCCGGAGTTTTGGCAGGCAAAGATCGACGGAAACAAAGAGCGCGATCGGCGAGACCGAGAGACATTGGAGGCTCTTGGCTGGCAGGTTCGGGTTCTCTGGCAATGCTCTATCACGGATGCCAGTCTTGGCGATCTGGCCCGCGAGATCGGCGACCTTCTGCCTCAACGGAGGCCGCCCATCGGAGTGCGCCAAAGTCTTAAGAGGGGAGAAAAATCCCCGCGTTCAAGGACATTGCCGAAGGAGAATGGTGCCGGATGAGGGGATTGAACCCCCGACCTTCGGTTTACAAAACCGCTGCTCTACCGCTGAGCTAATCCGGCCCCTATGACACCTAAATCCGGTGCCTATTCGGTACTCGCAGACCGCGCGCTCCTTAAGCGCATGATCCGACTCGCATTCTTGCCTCAAGACCCTCCGATTACAAAACCGCTGCTCTACCGCTGAGCTAAACCGGCCCTTCGGTGCCGGATGCGCGGGCGCGGAGTCCGGTGCCTGCTTCCGGGTTGGTTATCATGTCTCGCGCGGGCTTGCATCCGCCAAGGCGTCGCGCCGCGCGGTTTCCACGACCTGTTGAAAGCCGCGCGGGTGGCCGCTCGCCGGCCGGATTGATCCCGCCGCAGGCTGCGCCGTCGCGGCGCCCGCCGTCCTGCTCGTTCGGGGCGCATTGACCCGGCCACGCCGTCCCCGGGGCGCCGTTCGCCGGAGGCGGCAACACATGCCCGGCGGCCTTTCCGACGATGATCGACATGGCGGCCTCTCACGGCCGGTGCGCTCGCGAACAGAGGCGCAGGGAACCCGGCGCGTTCAGCCGCGGTTCATTTCGTCAGGGGCACCATCGGCCCCGATCCTGGCGCCTGTGCGCGCCTTGAGCATGATCCGTCCGGATCGCGAGAGCCCCGGACGGCGCCGTGCCCAAACCGTTGAAGCCGCAGTGCCTGCCCGTCCGCCGGATGCGACCGTGCGGTGGGAAGGCGCTTCGGGGCAAGCCCCGGCGCAAGGTCGCCCGGATGTGTTCGCGAGGATGGAACGATGACAGTCGCCATGATGATGCGGCGGGGTGTCCTGCGGAGAGGCAGCCCGCATCCGAACGTCCTCCGGCGCGGGGCTCTCGCCGCTGCGATCTGCGCCGCGCTCGGCGCCACGATCGCCGCCGCTCCCGCCGAAGCGGCGATGCCGGCCGGCCCGGCGGTCGCCGCATCGCTCTCCGGCGATGCCGGTCGTCCGTCCGGCTCCGCCGCTGCGACGGTTTCCGGGCTTCCGGATCGCGCCGCGGCCATTCCCGTGCAGTGGGGGCCCGGCTGGCGCGGCCCCGGCCCAGGGCCGGGCTGGCGCGGTGGTCCCGGGCCCGGCTGGCCCGGCCCCGGCTGGGGC
>JAEZMP010000330.1 GCA_023442215.1 Pseudomonadota bacterium | reverse complement strand
CAACCAGGGTGAGGTGTGCTGCGCCGGCGCGCGCATTCTGGCGCAGGAAGGCATCGCGGAGCGCTTGGCCGCCCGTCTGCGGGCGCGCATGGCGCGGCTGCGCGTCGGCGATCCGCTCGACAAGTCGACCGATATCGGCGCCGTGGTCGCCCCCGTGCAGCGCGAGCGCATCGCCGGCCTCGTCGCCACTGCACGCACCGAGGGCGGCACGGTCTGGCAGGCGGAGGCCGACACGCTTCCCGCTCAAGGCTGCTTCTACCCGCCGACGCTGATCACGGATGTGGAACCCGCCATGACGGTCGCCGAGGTCGAGATCTTCGGCCCGGTCGCCACGCTGACCACATTCCGCACGCCGGATGAGGCCGTCCAGCTCGCCAACCACACCCGCTACGGCCTCGCCGCGTCGATCTGGTCGCAGAATATCGACCTCGCGCTCGATGTCGCCGCGAAGGTGAAGGCGGGCGTCGTCTGGATCAACGCCGCCAACCTGTTCGATGCCGCCGCGCCGTTCGGCGGCTACAAGGAGAGCGGGTTCGGCCGGGAGGGCGGCATCGAGGGCCTTTCCGAATACCGCGCGCCCGCGGCGGGCGCGGCTTCGGCCGCGCCGTCGCAGCCGCGTACCCACGCAAACACTGCAAGTCCTGCAAACCCTGCAAGTCCCGCAACCCCCGCCGCCGCGCCGGCGATGCCGCCGATCGACCGCACGGCGAAGCTGTTCGTCGGCGGCAAGCAGGTGCGTCCCGATGGCGGCGCGATCTATCCGGTGCTCGATCCGGCCGGCGTCACCGTCGGGGAAGCCGGCCTCGGCAACCGCAAGGACATCCGCAACGCCGTCGAGGCCGCCACCAAGGCGGGCGGATGGTCGGGCGCGAGCGCGCACAACCGCGCGCAGGTGCTCTATTACATCGCGGAGAATCTCTCGGCCCGCGCCGAGGAATTCGCCCGTCGCATCGCCGCCATGACCGGGGGATCGCCGGAGACGGCCGCCGACGAGGTGGAGACCTCGATCCGCCGCATCTTCCGCTTCGCCGCCTTCGCCGACAAGCTCGATGGCCGTGTCCATGCCGCCCGCGCCCGGCACGCGACGCTGGCGATGCGCGAGCCGTTCGGCACGATGGGCGTGGTCTGCCCGGAGGCGTTGCCGCTGCTCGGCTTCGTCTCGATGGTGATACCGGCGATCGCCGCCGGCAACCGCGTCATCGCCGTGCCGTCGCAGACCGCCCCGCTCGCCGCGACCGACTTCTACCAGGTGCTGGAGACGAGCGACGTGCCGGCAGGTGTCGTCAACATCGTCACCGGGGGCCGCGATCCGCTCGCGCTCACCCTCGCCGAGCACGACGACGTCGATGCGCTCTGGTATTGCGGCCCGGCCGTCGCCGAGATGGAGAAGGCGTCCGCCGGGAACCTGAAGGCAACGTGGTGCCACGCGCCCCGCGCGGATGCGCCGCTCGCCGCCTTCGAGCGCGACCGCGCGGTGCTGGAACGCGCAACCCAGGTGAAGACGATCTGGATTCCCTACGGCATCTGAGCCGCAGGGCCTTTCCGGTTCCGTCGCGGCCGCCGCAGGCAAGCGGGCAGGTCAGGCGGGCAGATCAGGTGGACAAGTCAGGCGGCCGTGAGCGCGGCCATCACGCCCCGGATCTCGGCCAGCCCCTTCAGGCGCCCGATCACCGGGTACCCGGGGTGCGTCGGCCGGCCGTGGTCGTAGATCAGTTCGTGGCCGTGATCGGGGCGGAACGGGATGCGCCAACGCGCATCGCCGGCTTCGCGGCGCCGCGCCTGTTCGCCGAGCAGCACGCGGACGACGCCGACCATGTCGACGTCGCCGCCGAGATGCTCCGATTCCATGAACGAACCGTCGGCCCATTTCACGACGTTGCGCAGGTGCGCGAAGTGGATGCGCGACGCGAACCGGGCGGCGATCTCCGGCAGGTCGTTACCGAATCCCGAGCCGAGCGAACCGCTGCACAGCGTCAGCCCGTTCGCCGGCGATTCCACCGCCTCCAGAATGCGCGCGATGTTGCCGGCATTGGAAACGATGCGCGGCAGGCCGAGCAGCGGCCGGGGCGGATCGTCCGGATGGATCGCGAGGCGCACCCCCACCTCCTCGGCGGCCGGCACCACGACGCGCAGGAATGCGGCGAGGTTGTCGAGAAGGCGGGCGGCGTCGACGTCGCGGAAGCGGTCGAGCATCCCGCGCAGGCCGGGAATGTCGTAGCGATCGAACGCCCCCGGCAGCCCGGCCATGATGGTGGCGAGCAGTGCGTCCTTGTCGGCCTCGCTCGCGCCCGCGAACCACGCCCGTCCGGCCTCGATCGCCTCCGGGGTGTGATCGGCCTCGGCGCCGGGCCGGGCGAGCATCAGGCAGTCGAACGCGGCGAACTTGCCGGCATCGAACTTCAGCGCCGTGCCGCCGCCGGGCAGCGGAAAGCGCAGATCCGTGCGCGCCCAGTCCAGCACCGGCATGAAATTGTAGCAGATGGTATCGACCCCCGAGGCCGCGAGATTGCGCACCGACTGTCGGTAGGCGTCGAAATAGGGCTCCAGGTCGCCGTCGCCGAGCTTGATCGCCTCATGGACCGGAAGGCTTTCGACCACCGCCCAGCGCAGGCCCAGGGACGCATCGGCCTCGATGAAGCGCCGCCGCTCCATGATCGCCTCGCGCGACCACACCTGTCCGGCCGGAATATCGTGGAGCGCGGTGACGATGCCGCGCGCGCCCGTCTGGCGGACGTCGGACAGCCGGATCGGATCGGCCGGCCCCCACCAGCGCCATGTCTCCTCCATCGGTAATCGGACAGATGCCACGGAGCCGGCCTCCCGCTCAGTCGGCGCCGGGGCCATGCCCCCCTGCCGCCCTGCCCGGTCTTCCCCC